>CAXMPH010000143.1:0-3889 GCA_964195055.1 uncultured Chthoniobacterales bacterium
GGGAATTGATGTAGATATGCATGTCCTTCTTGGCATCCTCCATTTGGAGAAAGAGCATCTGAGCGATAACCAAGTTGGCCACGTGATCATCAATGCCCGTACCGATGAAAATGGTGCGATCCTTGAGAAGGCGTGAGTAAATGTCGTAGCTGCGCTCTCCCCGTCCGGTTTGCTCAACCACCATGGGAACTAGAAGAGAGTTGCGGGTAGACGATCCGTTTGAAAAATCAGTTGAATTCATAAAATTAAATGGCTGCAAATACAGAATCTAAGCCGAAGCGGCTGGCTGTTTGACTGTAACTTTGGATGCTAGAAAATCAAGAACCTTGTCCCGGACAACCTCGCCATTTACCGACTCAAGGGCCTCTCGCTTAACCAGCTGTTTTACCAATTTGTCCATCGGCATTTTAAGCTTTTGCGCCATCCGAGCGATGTGCTCAGTCAACTCCTCTCGGCTGGCCTCGATTTTATGATCGCGGGCTAGACGGGTCAGGATGAAATCAGCTTTCACTCTGAATTGTGCCCCCATTTGGGCGTGACTGAAGATTTCGTCTTTTTTGCTGACCAAGTCTTCGTCGCTCAATCCGCGAGCCTGCTCGCCTTCGACAATTTCTTGGACGACCCGGCGAGCCTCCCCCGCCACCATGGACTCAGGTACCTCAAATTCGACGTTTTTCACTAAGTACTCTATGATTGCAGTACGCTTTTTCCGCTCGGTCTGCTCCGTCGCATCTGCCTCAAGGCGCTCGCGGAAGGCCTGACGGAGTTCGTCCGCCTTGCGACCGGCTACTTTTTCGGCCACTTCATCGGTCAACTCTGGCAGTTTCTTAGCCTTGATCCCGGTCACCTTGACGGCGTGCTTGATCTGCTTACCCCGCAAGACATCCATGCCAAAGTCTTGCGGAACCGTGATCTCGACGGTGCGCTCTTCGCCCGTCTTGGCCCCGACCAAACCCGCGCAAAACCCTGGCCAGAGACTATCCTCTGCCATGACAAGCCAGAGTCCCTGCCCCCCCTTCATCGTCGAGGGAACCTCCGCAGAAAATTCGCCAAGCGGTTGGCCGTCGATCTTTGCGTCGTAGTCGAGAACCGCGTAATCCCCCATTTCTAGGGCGCGGTCTGTGATATCGGAAAATTCTGCCATCCGTTCCAGCAAGGTGTTGATGTGCCCCTTGACATGCTCCTCGGTGACCACTTCTTGCAGAACCTCGAGATTCAATTTCTCCACGTCCGGCAAAACCAGCTCTGGCTCGAGGGTGAGTTGAACCGTTAAGTCCAAGTCTTGCTCCCCCACCTCACCGTGCTTGAGATTGAAGGCATTGAGAACCGCGAGATCGTTCTCTTTCGCTCCTTGGTTGACGACTTGGCGCAGGAGGTCCTTCACCGCCTCCTCGGCGATGATTCCCTTATACTTGCGGGCGACAACCGCTACCGGCGCCTTGCCGGGGCGGAACCCTGGCATTTTGGCCGACTTGCGGTACTCACCGGCCAGTTTTTCCATTTTGGACTGAACGACATTAGCTGGCACGGTCGCGCGTAGCGTGGCCAAGCAGTTGGGCTGTTTTTCGACGAAGATCTCCATAAGTTGCAAAAAGAGCAATCAGCATAAGCGGAAAGACTTGCGCGGGACAAACACAATCCCTCCGGGGGCCTACTTTGCTAAAGAAATTGTCAACCATCGCTGGATTAGCCTTCGACGCAGGACGCCTTATTACCTTACGTTTTATGACGTTGAAAAAGGAAATAATTGAGCAAGAAGATTCTCTGGTAAAAGCGGTTGACTCACTCTGCCAGATGGGAGAGGAGCTAGCCTTTGCTCTTCCCGGCAAGGATCGCGGCCTTCTGGCAATCAACCGTTGCCTCATGGAAATGGAAGATGGTACCACCGAGGATTATTCACCGGCCTACGCCGCCGGACTCTCGGCCGCTCGCCAGTGGATTGATGCCACCCTTGACGGAAGCGCGAAATTTTCTGCCGAAACACTGGAGCGGCTCAACCAGTGGCAACCTTGGATGCTGAGGGTCCTCGATGCATGGGAACACGGGGAATCGGAGCCCACGATCCCGTCCCAATGGACCACCCCTCCTCCAGCCACCTCACCTGCATCCTCCAAGATTGGCCATGAAACTGGACCCGAGACAGAAGAAAGATCGATCACCCTAAAGCTGGAAGAAGACGGTGAGTTACTGAGAGAGTTCCATAGCGAGTCTGCCGAGTTGCTCCAAGCCATCGAAGAGGGGCTGATCACTCTCGAGACCAATCCGTCAGATCCCGACACGATCAACTCGGTCTTTCGAGCCTTCCATACTTTCAAGGGCGGGGCAGGGTTCCTTCATCTCCAGCCCATGCAAGATCTGGCCCATGAACTGGAGTCACTCCTCGCCGGAGCCCGCCGCGGTGAGTTGGTGATCAACTCAAGAATCATCGATCTGATTCTGGCGGGGGGCGACGCTCTCAAAGATTTCACTCAGAAAATGGGGGAGCAACTGGAAGGGAATGCCCCAGTCCACCCTATCGTAGTGCCGACGAGCAGGCTCATCCAAAGGTTGCAAGCGACGGTGCGGGGGGAGAACACTCCTCCGCCACCGCAGCCGGAGACCACCGACGGCCGAGCAAGAGCTGCCAGCCAAGAAAAATCCTCTAGTCTCTCTCCCAGACAATCCAACCCACCGGTCGGTCAGGATACCTCCGAGAGCGGTTTCTCCTCTCTCGAGGCATCTGGAGGCTTCGTCAAACTTGACACGGCAAAACTAGACAGCCTCGTCGATTTGGTGGGAGAGCTGGTGATTGCCCAGTCTCTCGTGGTGCAAAATCCTCTGGTGCAGAACTTGGCCGACGGAAAACTGGCGAACTCCCTGCGACAGCTCAGCCGAACCACTGCGGAACTACAGCGCAACGCCCTCTCTCTCCGCATGGTTCCGGTGCGTGGGGCTTTTCAAAAAATGTCCCGCCTCGTTCGCGACCTCGCCTCACAGCAGGGCAAGCAGATCCAGCTCGTACTCGACGGCGAGGAAACAGAAATCGACCGCCACATCGTAGAGAAATTAGCCGATCCTCTGGTCCACATGATCCGCAACTCAGTTGACCACGGCCTCGAGACCCCGGAAGAACGTATGGCCGCTGGAAAACTCTCACTCGGCACCATTGTCCTCAGTGCGGGACATCAGCGAGGCGGTATCTGCATCCGCATTCGCGACGATGGAAAAGGTCTCAACGCTGAGCGCATTCTTGCCCAAGCCCGCCAAAGTGGCTTGGTCGGGGCGATGGATCAACCCGACGAATCGGCGATTTACCAGATGATCTTCAGCCCGGGGTTTTCCACTGCAGAAAAAGTAACGGACCTTTCCGGCCGTGGGGTGGGCATGGACGTGGTCCGACGTAATATTGAAAAACTCCGAGGCAAGATCGAGATCGAATCTGTTGCTGGCGAGGGCACCACTTTCACCATTATTTTACCCCTCACCCTAGCCATCATTGACGGCTTGATCGTAGGACTAGGCGGTGAACGTTACATCATTCCCATCCTCTCCGTCCGGGAATCCTTCCGTCCCCATCCCAATATGGTCTCCACTATTCAAGGGCGGGGCGAGGTCGTTAGAGTACGGGGCCAGCAGACCCCTGTCCTGCGCTTGGGCAAGCATCTGAGCCGCCCCTCTCACGCCGTCAACCCAGAAGAGGGCATTATGGTTGTCGTTGAATCGGGCGATACCAGCCGCGCCCTTTTAGTGGACCAACTCATCGGCAAGCAGGAGGTTGTGATCAAAAACCTCGGCCAATCATTTCAAAACCAAAGCCTCCTAGCCGGGGCGGCCGTTTTGGGAGATGGCTCGGTCGGTTTAATTCTTGATGTCGACAGTCTCGTTAGATTTTCCGAAAGAGATAAAAACC
>CAXMPH010000143.1:3899-4134 GCA_964195055.1 uncultured Chthoniobacterales bacterium
GTCCATCCATGGTGACAGCACCAAACCTTGCCCTCGACCCACTCTTTCCTCTCCGAGCGAACCTGAGTCAACTTGGTGAAGCTCATCTTCCTTCGCCCCAATCCGTCAGCATAACCAAACCATGAAAACCAGCAACTGGAGCATCTCCCGCCGGATCACGGCAGGCTTTACCGTTCTCATCGCTATCTTCCTCATCGTCGGAGGGTTTAGCATCGCTCAAATATCTCGCTTGGAG
>CAXMPH010000144.1:0-4128 GCA_964195055.1 uncultured Chthoniobacterales bacterium
TCCATGCGCACTCTTGAAGGCGACATCACGCAAGACAATCGGACCAAAAAATCCAGAACGAATCTCCCCGAAGGTGACCACGCCCCCGAAAGATTCTCCCCAACCGGAGAGAAGGCGCTGAGCCAGCAAGGACATCGCCCGATCTTGGGCCCACCAGAGCAAAGCGAACAAAAGAACGACGCCAGCAAGGGCGACCAGACAACCACGCCAATACGAATGACGGAGCTTGGGAGAGGAAGACGTTCTCATCGCAAGTGGGGCAGGATATTGCCCTATCTCATACCCCTAAAAAGTTGCAGCCCTCCTCACTAAAAAGTGAGAAGGGCTGCTGTTCCCCCCAGAACAATCTTTACTAAAGACGTGATCAAAGTAGCAAAAACACCGGCTATGGCAAGGGGAAAAATGAAGATTTTTTACCAGCGGCATTATTATGGGACTATGTTGTTTATTTAGAGGAATTTATAAAATAAAAAAAGAATCCATAAACTAGCTATTCAACGCTCATTTTAAAACCGCCATTTTAATCCCTACTAAAATCATCAAGATACCGAAGGATCGCCCCAAATAATCGTTGGAGATGTGCTTGAGCCAATCGGTAGCAAACCAAGTAGTAACCACCGCACCCAACAATACTGGGAGCACAACCTGCCACTTAACCAACGAGTCGGCGGAGTACTTGGCCGTGGCTACTAGGGAGACAACCACAATGACCGCCAACGAGGTAGCCACCGCCGACTTTTGATCTAGGGCGAGCAGGAAGATAAATGCCGGCACCATAATCAACCCACCCCCCACGCCACCCAGCGCAGCCAGCACCCCAGTGAGGGCCCCGATGCCGATTCCCAAAAGAAATTGCGTTGTCGTCATTAAGGAAGATCCTCCAGCCAATCCATCCGCCGCGAAATCATCCGGTCACCATCAAATTCAAAATAACCGCGAAAGTTTCGCCCCTGCAAAAGACCGGGCAGCCAGTAGCGGTCGTCCTCCCACATTTTTTCAAAAGGGATGGTATCTTGCCTTACCCAAAACGGAATCGCCTCATCCGTTTCGACCGGATCTCCCTCGCAGCCATCGGCCCGAAAAACGGCACAATGGAGGGCGTAGCCGTCAGCGAACTGAAAATGCAGTTCACCGTGAAGCTGAGGATGAGACGGCGTCACCCCAAGTTCCTCCGCAACCTCTCGCACCACCGACTGCAGAGCGGTCTCACCCGGCTCAAGGCGACCGCCTGGACCATTAATCCTTCCTGCCCCCAGTCCCCGCTTCTTGTGGATCAGTAGGACCTCCTCACCCCGCAGAATAAAACAGAGGTTGGCTCGCTCGCTTGGCTGCCAGATGGACCAGTCGGTTTTCATACGGCCCTCAGGTAACTCTATTTTACTTTGCCTCGAAGCGGCACGACGAGAACGGGGCAATTGATTTTTTTAAGCACAGCCGTGACCACACTACCAGTAAATAAGTGAAAAATTGCCCCGTGTCCATGCGAGCCCATGACCACGCAATCGCTGTGGTGCTCCTGAACCGCTGCCAAAATTTCATGAGCGGGCAACCCAAGCGCGACGGAAGACTGACAAGACAGGCCGCGCTGCTGCACCGTGGCGGCAAGTTCAGCCAGACGCTTTTGCAAGACACCCTCCTCGGCCGCCAAATCCGGCCCGGCCTCCATCTCCATAAATTGAGGATTCGTTTCAAAAGCAGACAATTCAGCGACCGGCTCAATCACGTGAAACAAGAGCAACTCGGCTCCGTGTGCTCGGGCCTCCTCTTCGGCCACCGCAAGCAGACGCCCTGAGGTATCGCTAAAGTCTACTGGAACCAGTATCTTTTTCATAATTTTCATCATCCGCCCGGTCCGCCCGTGGGGCCAGCGCGAAATCGCCTCTCTCCCCCGATGGACACCTGAGACGGTTTGTGGCAGGGTGCGAAAAGATGCGTCCTTTTTTCCTCATTGCCGCCCTATTTCTGGCCCTGCCAGTCCAGGGGCAAGAAGATCCCCAAGACATTGAAATGGGTGACTTTGGGCGGGAGGAGCTAGGGGTAAACGAACTGACCATCCCGTCGATTCAGCGACTTTTCACCGAACTGGAGGCCTTCAAGCCGGTGCCGGTCCAACTCATTGCCCAGACTGATTTCAAACGTACCTACAACAACCGATTTCAAGCTTCCCTCAACTTTGGTTCGCTCATTTGCGACGGATTCTTCGCCGTCATGGCCGAGCAGAAACCGCTGATTCAAGAGATCGGAAGAGCCCTACTGCGCCAAGCCAACAGCCTCGCCGTCGGCCAGCAGCTCTCTCGCCACGCCAACAGTCTACTTGAGTTGGGGCAACGCGGCAACTGGACCGAACTCAAGCTGGAGTTGATCAAGACTCAGAGCGACGTGGAAGAGGCAATGATTGAACTGCGTGACGAAGAAATGGCCCACATGGTCAGCCTCGGTGGTTGGCTCCGCGGCTTCGAGTTGAGCACCATCGTAACCGCCGAAAACTACAGTCCTCAACGGGCGGCAGATCTCATAAAAATCGAGGTAATGGACTACTTTCAGACCCGCCTTTCGACCCTCAATCCTCGACTAAAAAATACCGAGCTATTCACGGAAATCAATTCTCGTCTCTTGGAGATTCGCTCCATCGCAGGAGAAGCCCCCAGCCGGATTCCGTCCCTCTCGGAGGTCGAGCGCCTGCGTGACCTAGCAATCGAGATCAACCAAGCCATCTCGGCCCGAGTGGATAGGCAGGGCCGGATCATCGAAAAAGACTAGCCCGAACGATGCCCCCGATTTTTCGTCCACCCCCGGGCAGTTCCGCTCCAGAACTGCATCACGCTGCCGAAAAATTCTTCCGCCAAAGCTGGGAGTTTTTTCCTGAGGAGGCGGCCGAGCTCGGCCTAGTTTCCTATCGCGGAAGCCTCGGTTCGGCCACACGAAAGACCCACCTCCTCTACGTTGGCCTCTTGCAACGCACCCTTGCTGAAATCGAGACCCTGCCAGCTGGCCAAGGCGGAGATTGGACCGACCGTCGGAGCTTCCTTTCCTACCTTCGCACCGCGCTCTTTTTCCATGAGACGCACCCGCGCTGGAGACTCGACCCACAGGGACCGAGCAGCACCGCGGTCAACAGCGTTTTCCATCTGATTGTTCGGCATAGGGAAAATCTCGATAAGGTGACCCCGAGCATCCTCTCTCTCCTTGCCGACATTCCACGCTTCCTCAAGGAGGGCTTTGCCTGCCTGCGAAACCCAGTTCCCCTCTGGACCCAGTTGGCTATCCGCTCTAGCCGTCATGCGGCGGAATTCGTCGAACAAACCGCCCCACAAATTCTTCCCCTAACCAAACCTGGAGAAGGGGCAGAGCAAATTTTTGCGGCCGCCGCGGAAGCCTTCCGTGGTTATGCGCGCCGCCTAGAAAAAATCAAGACTGGCCCGGCCAAGTCCTTCTCGGTCGGGAGAGAAAATTTTGAGTTTCTTATCCGCGAACGTCTCGGAATCGATGCCAGTGCTGGGGAACTGCAAGCCGAAGGGCAACGCTTGGTCGACTCGATCTCCGAGGAACTGCGTCAAGAAGCTGCCAAATTCGGGAGTCGTCCGGCCCACCAACTGATCGAAACTTTGCGAAGCGAGTGGAAGCCATTAAACCCTGACCTCTTCGAGGAGTACCGGCGGGTCACCACCGAGATAAAAAGCCATCTGGTCAAGGCAGGCATCGCCAGTCCTCCACCCCGAGAAAAGTTGAAGGTCGTCCCCGTACCGGCCTTTCTCCAAGAACAGTTTCCTACGGCGGCTTACAGCGCTCCCGGACCATTTGATCGCGATCAGACCGGGCTCTTTTGGGTCAATGATCTCTCTCCATCCCTTTCCACCGAGAAGGCACGCCGGGCCGAGATGGGTCAGCATTTTGGCCTCGAATTGACCTGTGCCCACGAGGCTTATCCTGGGCACCACCTACAATTCATCATTCAAAATCAGCACCCAAGCCGTCTCCGGCGGATGTTCTCCCACTCCGTTTTCTACGAAGGCTGGACGCTTTGGTGCGAGCAACTCTGCCTCGATCGAAACATCTACCGCGCCCCCCATGCCCGTCTTATCCAATTGCACGATGCTCTCTGGAGGGCCCACCGCATCCTCATAGATA
>CAXMPH010000145.1:0-4085 GCA_964195055.1 uncultured Chthoniobacterales bacterium
GTGGCCACTGCCAGGTCAGCAATCGTGGCATCTTCTGTCTCGCCCGAGCGGTGGCTGATCACCGCGGTGTAGCGATTCTCTCGGGCTAGTTCGATGGCGTCGAGTGTCTCGGTCAGCGATCCGATCTGGTTGACCTTAACCAGAATGGAGTTGGCCACGCCTTGGTCGATGCCTTTGCGGAGGAAATCTACGTTGGTAACAAAAAGATCGTCGCCGACCAATTGGACCTTGTCTCCGAGCACCTCGGTCAGGGTTTTCCAGCCAGCCCAGTCGTTCTCGTCGCACCCGTCCTCGATCGAAATAATCGGATATTTGTCACAGAGTTGCTTGTAGTAGGCAACCAGATCTGAGGCTGAACGTACGCTCTTGTCAGACTTCTTGAAGACGTAAGCTTTCTTGGTTTTATCGTAAAACTCACTCGAGGCGCAATCGAGGGCTATGAAGACATCTTTGCCAAATTTGTACCCGGCTTTCTTGACCGCCTTGGCGATGGTGTCCAGAGCATCTTCCGCTGAGGCAAAGTCTGGGGCAAACCCGCCCTCGTCGCCAACGCTGGTGGAAAGTCCACGGCCCTTGAGAACAGACTTTAACGAGTGAAAGATTTCGGCACCGCAACGCAGAGCTTCGCGGAAATTGGGCAGTCCTTTGGGCATGACCATGAACTCTTGAAAGTCGATGGGAGCATCCGAGTGCGCTCCTCCGTTAACAATGTTCATCATCGGAACAGGAAGTACCTTTGCGTTGGGCCCACCGATGTATTTGAAGAGAGGTTGCTCGAGCTGGGCCGCGGCGGCGTGGGCGGTGGCGAGAGATGTTCCAAGGATGGCGTTGGCACCTAGCTTTTTCTTGTTGGGGGTGCCGTCGAGTTCTCGCATGGCGCGATCTATTCCTACTTGATCGAGGGCATCCATTCCGAGGATGGCCCCGGCGATGGCTTTGTTGACGTGGCCCACCGCCTTGGTAACGCCTTTGCCTAGGTAGCGAGTGGCTGTCCCATCGCGTAGTTCCCATGCCTCATGTTCACCCGTGCTGGCACCGCTGGGAACCATAGCGCGACCGGTGGCACCACCATCGAGGGCGATTTCGACTTCAACGGTAGGGTTCCCGCGTGAATCGATGACTTCGCGGCCGTGAACAGAAATAATATTAGTATATGACATAAGTGATAAAAATTGTTGCTAAAGCTGAAAATTTCGAAGGTTTGGATTAAAGGATTTCAAGATTTTTAAATGGCTCGATGGATAAAATAGTGACCTCCCGCTCGCCGGTTTCGGCAGGGAGTCGAACGGACTCACCCACGCCATGGCCAATCAGGGCCGAAGCCGCGGCTGCGAGGTAAGAGACAATTTGCTTGTTCGAATCACCGTCCCAGGCGCCGAGGATGTGGAGTTTCTCTTCCGTCTTGTCCACCTCGTCGCTCAGGCAGACGGTTGTTCCAATGCTGACCTTTGAGGTTTCTGGGGCATCGAAGTTTGTTCCCCGGCAATTGGCCAATTGAAGTTCCAGTTCGGCTTTCTGCCGTAGAAGAACACCCTGTTGCTCCTTGGCAAATTTGAATCCAGAATTTTCGCGCAAATCGCCTTGCTCTCGGGCAACCGCGATGTCGCGGCTGTTGGCAGGAATACGGACATTGACTAGCTCGTCATAGTCTTTTTTGCGTTTCTCTAGGCTGGCCCAGGAGACGATAAGAGCTTGGGTAATGGGTGCCGCCGCCGCGGCTGTCTTTTCCTCGCCGGCCTCGACTAGCTCCTGTAACTCTGGTTGGGCCTTGATGGCGCGGGCGAGGAGGGCTCGCTTGTCCATTTCCTCAAAGATGGGCGTCCGCATGACCTTGCGCATGAGGTCGCGGGCTCCCTCGCTGCCGGCCTGATTGAAGCACTCGCCGATGAGCTTTTTGTCGTCAGAGAGAACCTTATGCAGCTTGGCCGCGCGCTTACTATCTTTGATGGTTTCGCGCTCGACGACGGTGATGGCTGCTTCGATTGTCTCTGGGGTGATCAGCTCGACGAGCTCTGCCGGGCGCTTGGCCAGTAGCCAGGCGAGCAATTCCGGGTTGCTGGTGCGATCCGCGATGGTGCGCTGGAGTGTCTCCCGCAGTGGCTCTAGGTGATCCTGCTCGATGAGGAGACGAATCACCTCATTGACCACTTTGCTGTCACCTTCCTGAAGTACTTCGAGGAGAAGATGGTTACTCTCTCTTCCTCCCGCAGTGATACCCGCTTCCAGGGCATGACGAATGCGCCCGGCCGGCAAGGGATTAAGTAGGGTAGCCAGATGAGCTGGAGGGTGAGCCAGTAGCTCAGCCAAAGTTAGGGACCCTTCAGGAAGGTCTTTTTTGCGACGTTCGAGAATTTCATCGCGAAGGCAAAGTAGGTGAATCGAATGGCCTGGCTCACGCCTTTGGTTCTCGTCAGCGGCTTTGCTGAGCAAGTCGAGTACGCGGTCGAGTTCCTCAGGAGCTTGGTCGAACTTATCCAGACCGCGGAGCAAACTTTCGGCAGCGGCAGCCTGCTCTTTCGGACGGCGTGCTTTGTCAAAAGCATCGACGATGTCGAGATGGGGAGACTCGGGGAGCTCTCGGACAATGATGAACTCGGATTTTTTGGAAGGAATGATGAAGCGCCCATCGTTCTTCAGTTTGGCGCGCAGCGAAGTCCACCAGCGTTTGAATGGCTCTTTGCCACCATTGGGAAGGGCATCGTCCGGGAGGATAACCCGAAGAAAATCAACAAGGGCATCTACAGTAAGACGCGAATCGAAATCACTAACCACTGTGTGGATAAATTCGATGGGGTTGGCGAGGGCCTCTTGGCGAACTGCCTCGGGCTTGATCAGTCGCCGAGCCTCCACGTGGGTCTCTCCGATCGGACTAAGGACCGTCGTGGCAAAGGGCATCTTCATCACCTGCTTGCGCCCACCAATAAATTCGAGTTCGAGCTGGCAGAGAAGGAAGTCGGCCTTGTTGACGCGGGCACAACCCCAGCTTTTGTGTAGAGCAAAGGCCCCGAGGCCGAGTTGGTCGAGAACGTTAGCTTGTTGTTTGGTGACTTTTCCTTCTTCGACGGCGGTCAATAATTCCGAATGCATAGTATTTGTATTAAGTTACTCCTTGAGCGGGTTCGCGGCGATTGAAAATTTGCCGAGAATAGATGAGCGATTAGGGTAAACGGATCAATGACTGAACCGAATAACAATCATGGCCGCGAAACCGAGGCTTCCGAGCCACCGCCGCGTCTCAGTGAGGAACTCGGCTCCCTCCTTGTCCTCGCTGACGGCCGTTCCCTCGCCTTGCGCAAGATCGTCGAGCATCTGCGCTTTCGGGGATTGCCTGCTCTCGTCGTCCTTCTTTGTGTTCCCTTTCTTTTCCCGGTAGCCCTCCCGGGGCTCTCTTTGCCCTTCGGGGTTGCCATTGCCTTTTGCGGTCTCAGATTGGGGTTAGGTAAGAGTCTTTGGCTCCCTGACTTTATTTTGAAGCGCGAAGTCTCGCCAGATTTGCTGCCAAGGCTGGTGACTGGCGCGGTGAGTTTTTGTCAGCGACTGGAAAAGTTGTTGCATCCGCGCATGGGGTTTTTGCAACGCTGGCCGGGCATGCTCAATTTACTCGGTTTTATGATTATGGTTGGAGGAATTTTACTCAGTTTGCCCATTCCTCCGCCTTTCCCTTTGACCAACACTATTCCAGCCTTGTCCGTCATCTTTATCTCTCTTGGACTGATTGAAAGAGACGGTCTTTTTATTCTGATAGGGTACTTCTTTGCTTTGCTTGGGGTGAGCTATATTGCCTTGATTGGTTTTTTGGGGGTGGCTGGGGTACAGAGTTTGTGGCAGTGGCTGGTTGGCTGACTTGATTTTTTCGGACGGGCTTTTTTCCTGCTCCTTTTTCGTGGGGGAGGGCAACGTCATCTTTTCGCATTTTTTCGATCGTTCCACGCACACTGTCCGCCAGAGTGTAGTGATCGAGGACATTGCTGACGGCGTTGCGTACATCAAACATGAGCATGCGGAGTCCGCAGTGCGCCTCATCCGGGCAGGAGCATTTTTGGTAGTCGGTCTGGCTAACGCAGCGAATTGGAGCGAGAGGACCG
>CAXMPH010000146.1:0-3793 GCA_964195055.1 uncultured Chthoniobacterales bacterium
TTTAATTGCGCCGCGAGCGGTAGAAAAGGATTCTCTCTCCCTCGATGTCGTAGAGCCGGCTGATCCGATCCCCCTCGCCGACGATCACCTCTTCCATGGTCTCCCAGTTCTCCAGATCAGTCGAAATCTCGATGCGGTAGCTGACCCCGTTGGCCGCGTTGAACCAGTATTTAACCGCGGTCTACACACAAGGCAAAAAATGGCAGAAAAAAACCGTGCCATTACCGGCCCAAGACCCCACCCTGCTCGGTTCGGCTCAAGACCTATGATATTTGAAATTTTCCGCAGAACCGATGGCAGCTACAAAGACGATACCCTTTCCGGCCTCACCGTAGCTCTGGCCCTCGTGCCAGAAGCCATCGCCTTTGCTTTCGCCGCCGGAGTCGACCCGCTGGTCGGCCTCTGGGCAGCTGTCTTCATGGGCTTTATCACGGCAGCTTTCGGAGGTCGTCCCGGGATGATCTCCGGAGCGACTGGAGCTATCGCGGTGGTCGCGGGCAAGGCAGTGCAGCACGGTGATGCCCTCAGCCCCGGCCTCGGCCTGCAATACCTCTTTGCCGTCATCATGGTGGCGGGAGGGATCCAGATCCTCTTCGGGGTGCTCAAACTGGGGCGCTTCATCCGCTTGGTCCCGCATCCCGTCATGATCGGCTTTGTCAACGGCCTGGCCATCGTCATCCTCATGGCCCAGTTCCCCTCCTTCCGGGACACCCAATCGGGATCCTGGCTAACCGGAGAGCCACTTTTCGTCATGCTGGGCCTGGTGGCCCTGACCATGCTGATCATCCAATTCTTTCCGCGCCTGACCAAGGCCATCCCCTCCACCCTGGTCGCCATCGTCTCAGTCGGGCTGCTTGCCGTCCTCTTCTTTCGGGATGCGGTGACAGTCTCTGATGTGCTCGCCCTCGCCCCGGGTAATCCTGAGGGCCTCCTCAAAGGGTCCTTTCCCCTCCCGGCTCTGCCGGTCGACATCGCCTGGGCCACCGAGTGGTCCTTCATTTTCAAGACCGCCTTCATCGTCGCCATGGTCGGGATCATCGAGTCGCTGATGACCCTCCAGTTGATCGACGAGATCACCGACACCCGCGGATCGGGTAACCGCGAATGCATTGCCCAAGGCGGGGCCAATTTCCTTTCTGGCCTCTTCGGTGGGATGGGCGGCTGCGCCATGATTGGCCAGTCCCTGATCAACATCAAATCGGGTGGACGGGGACGCACCTCGGGTATCGCGGCCTCGCTCGCCCTAGCTGCCTTCATTCTCTTCGGCGGCCCGGTCATCCAGCAGATCCCCATCGCCGCCCTCGTTGGGGTCATGTTCATGGTGGTCATCGGGACCTTCGAGTGGTCCTCGCTCAAGACCTTTGGACGGGTCCCCTTCTCCGAGATCGTCATCATCGTGGTGGTCACCCTCATCACTGTTTTTCTCCACGACCTCGCCACCGCCGTCTTCGTTGGCATCATCCTTTCCGCCCTCATCTTTGCCTGGGAAAGCTCCAAGCACGTCCTCGTCACCGTGGAAAAAGAGACGGCGGAAGAGAAAATCTACGGCCTCCAGGGCCTCCTCTATTTTGGGTCCGTCCGGGAATTTCTCGAGCACTTCCAAGCCAAGTCCGACGTCAAAAATATCGTCATCGATTTCGGCGACGCCCGAGTCTGTGATATGTCCGGCCTCGAGGCCCTAAACTCCTTGGCCCAGCGCTACCGCGAGGCGGGCAAAAACCTTCGCCTGCGTCATCTCTCGGCCGACTGCCGTCACATGCTCGAGCGGGCCGGCAGCATGGTGACGGTCGAGGTGCTCCCCGACGATCCAGACTACACCGTCGCCAATTTGCGCCTCAGCGCAGATTGAGCGGGCGGCGCGATACTTCACCCTAGTTGAGACAGGTTCCCCCCGAGAGAATAAGGAAAGACACTTTTCCCCCTCTCCGACCACGGGCTCTTCTACTTAATCAAGATCCAGACGAGCAAAGATCTCGCTGGAAGAAGACAGGCTCAGGATATTGCTACCCACCTCGGCCTTGTCCGGGTCATCGATCATCTTCGGAGAATCTAGGAGGACACCCAAGAAACGATTTTCCTCAACCGAGTTCCTCATGGAAGCCCCCGAGAGGGTCACCTCGGTATCGCCACTCACGGGCGCGAGGGGAGTGATCAGAAGCGTGGCAATCGAGGAATCTAAGACTCTGCCATCCTCGAAGGCGTTGGCTGCGCTGGCCCAACAGGTCAAAACTTCGGGGGATTTTTTGGCAAGAATGAAGTCCTCCGCAAGGACGGGCTGAACCGCCGCAAGACTGGCAATCCAGACAAGGAGGGTCATCTTACGGGTGTATTTCAATCTAAGTGGCAGCATATAAATCCCCAACATTCTAAAAAAACTAAGTAATTCAGAATAGTCAGGGGAGGACGGACTAAATAGTGAAGTCCATAATATGTCAAAGTCTAAAACATTCTCTCCTGTCCCATCCTCCCCTGACCACGGCTATCTCTCCCTGCCACCACGGGAGGGCTTTTTCTCTCTCCTCCTAAGTCCAGAGCCTGCTGAGGCGGTATGAGTCCTTAACCAGCCCATCATCCTGTTTTCCGACCATGAGTAGAAGGGATTGACCCGAGAACGGACAAAAGTGGAGCAGGGAATCATCAGGGCACTCGGTTCGGCCTTTATCATCATGGAACCCAGAGCGATCGATCCGGAAAGAGCCGGTTCTCCGTAGACGGGATCATCCGAGGGAAAGGGAACCGCAATGTGAGACAGTGAGACCATCCCGGGAGGCCAAGATTGGTCCAGTGGAATCTCGCTGACCTCACCATGGTGGAAGACCTTGAGGGCAAGCCTCTCCGGGTTCGCCTTGCTATTGCCTACCAAAGTCAACTTGAAGTCGTGGGGGTGGTGAAGCAAAGGAAGCACCCCGCCCTCGAAGGAGAAGTTAACCAGATTGCTGAGAGACTCCCGGCGGTTGACATCGAAGAGCACCAGCTCACTGGCCGAGGAGGAGAGGCGCTGGAACAGGGCGGTGATCAATTTCGAGACCACCACGGTAGAATCGACCGCCGATTGAAGAGCGAACACCGGAGGCATCTGGTCCACTGCGCCCGACCTCTCCAATTTTTCCAACTGCCGCTCCACCTCCTGGGTTAAGCCCCAAGCCTGCACCCCCGCATTCATGGGCCACGAGCCATACTTGAAGGGATCGATCTCCGCCTGAATCCGACTCCACTTAATTTTCTCACTACGGGAAAACAGGCCGACCAAGTGGTAGAGCCTGGTCATTTTGGCCAGCGGATTGACTCCAATCATGGGAGAAAAAAGAAGCAGGGCCTGCACGGGTGGCAATTCTGGATTGGCGAGGGCCTCCAAGGTGTAGTGGAGGCTGAGCGCTCCTCCATTGGAATACCCTGCCATGACCAAGGGCCGGTCCTCTGGGACAAGGTCCCGCAATCCCTTCATCGCCACCCGCACCGCGGCCATCCAGTCCTTCCGTGTCACCTCCGCCAAGGCCCGGGGGTTGGTCCCGTGACCAGGCAAACGCAACCAGATCACGGTGTAGCCCTCGGCCTGCAACCGCTGACCGAGGGCCCGGAGGGAGTAAGGGGAATCACCCAGCCCATGCAGAAGAAGAACACCCCCGATCGGCTGATCTGCCTTGAGGACACGGGTCCGGTTCCACAGGCCGAGACCAGTGTTCTCTGGGTTGCATGGGGAAGCAGGCTCAAAACGATTGTAGACCCCGTCCTCCTGACCCACCCACGATTTCTCCACCAGGTTACCCAGCTCCTGAAAAACATCTTCCTCCTG
>CAXMPH010000146.1:3803-4081 GCA_964195055.1 uncultured Chthoniobacterales bacterium
TGGTAATCCGCCGTGGCCTGATCTGCCTGAAATTCTGAGGCGGGCGCTTCGAGGTGCCATCCTTTGAGGTCAGGCAGAGTGCGGGCGGTACGGGCCCAAAGATAGAGTGCCCCCAACACGGCCAAGAAGCCGAACAGCCCCACATTGACCAGCCCGACTACGACGAGGCGCAGAACCTCAAGCTTCCATCCCAGATCCGGTCGGACCGTGCTGAAATTAACCAGCTCCACCACGAGGCCGAGCAGGGCCAGCTTGGCCAAAACGGCAAGAACAACCAA
>CAXMPH010000147.1:0-4017 GCA_964195055.1 uncultured Chthoniobacterales bacterium
AAGGACAGGGCAAGCAGATAGCCCTGAAAGAGGCAGAGAATGATGGTGGCGTAGCGGGTGTACTGGGAAATCTTCTGCCGGCCACCATCTTGACGGGCCAAGCGTCCGAGCTGGGGAATCACCGCAGTCATCAGCTGCATCATGATTGAAGCGCTGATAAAGGGCATGATCCCGAGAGCGAAAATGGCACAATTGCCAAGGGCCCCACCGCTGAAGAGATTGAAGAGGGCCGCCACCCCGCCACCAGTCTGGGCGTCGGCTACATTGAGAAACCATTGGCGCAGTACTTCCGCATTGATTCCGGGGGTGGAAATGACCGAACCAGCCCGAACAATCACAATCATGGCCAAAACGAAGAGCACGCGCTGACGCAGCTCAGGGATTTTGAAAATATTAGTGAATGCGGAAATCATAGCTTAATTCAGATCAGGAAACTGGCCAGAAGAGAGAAGCGACAGCCGTGGCGCCAGCACCATTGCTAGCCGCTGGGCCTGAGCTATCGAAGATCATTAATTCAGGCAACGGTGCCACCGGCAGCTTCAAACTTCACCTTGGCCGCCTCGCTAAATTTAGCTCCTGCGATGGTCAACTTCTTCGTCAATTCGCCGCGGGCGAGAATCTTAATCCCGTCAACTTTACCACGAACGAGACCTTCCTGACGCAGGGCGGCCTCATCGACAGTCGCACCCTCGGCGAAGTCATTGAGATCATCGAGGTTGACGATACCGTAGACCGTCTTGAAGTTAACATTGTTAAAACCGCGTTTAGGCAGACGACGGATCAAGGGCATCTGACCGCCCTCGAAACCAGGGCGGACGCTTCCACCTGATCGGGCTTTTTGTCCCTTGTGGCCTTTACCACTGGTTTTTCCGGTTCCCGAGCTTTCGCCGGATCCGAGACGTTTACGGCGTTTTTTGGCGCCAGGACGGGGTGAGAGTGTATGAAGTCGCATGGTCGTCAGGCGGTGGCTGGGGCTGCCGCAACTTCGGTTGCAACAGGCATCTCCACCTTGGGTGCTTTAATTTGAATACCCCGGAGGCGAAAAACTTCCTCGCGGGGACGGAGCTTAGTTAGGGCCTCGAGGGTCGCTTTCACCACATTGGCGTGGTTATTCGACCCGAGGGATTTGGCGAGAATATCGCGGATACCGACGGCTTCACAGACCGCACGCACTCCGCCACCAGCAATGATGCCGGTACCAGGAGAAGCGGGACGAAGAAGGACTCGCCCACCACCGAATTCACCGATGACTTCGTGGGGTATGGTGGTCTGGGAAAGGGCCATCGGGCGCATTGCCTTACGGGCCGAATCAGACGCCTTCCGAATCGCTTCGGCAACTTCCTTGGCTTTACCAAAACCACAACCAACGCGTCCTTTGTGGTCGCCGGTTACGATGAGAGCGCTGAAGCTGAAACGACGGCCGCCTTTGACGACCTTGGCACAGCGATTGATGAAAACAACTTTCTCGACGGTGTCGGAAGGTTCTTTGGCTACTTTTTTGTCGCGGCCGAAATCGCGGCGGCCGGTATTGCGTGCATTAGGAGGCATGATCTTATTTTAAAATTCAAGACCGCCTTGACGGGCGGCGTCGGCCAAAGCTTTGACTTTGCCGTGATATTGCCAGCCGCCGCGGTCGAAGACCACTTTAGAAACGGACTTGGCTTTAGTGCGCTCTGCCAAAAGTTTGCCTACCGTAATGGCATTGGCAACATTGGCTCCAGCGGGAGATGATTTTTCCTGAGTACTCGCGGCGGCGAGGGTAACACCTTTGGTGTCGTCGATTACTTGGGCGCGGATGTGGCGTCCGGAAAAATTGACGGCGAGACGAGGACGCTCGGAGGTCCCAGAGACCTTTTTGCGGAGTCGCTTGTGGCGGAGTTTGATGCTGTCGTGTCGTGTCATGGCTTTTACTGGACGGTTTTTCCTTCCTTGCGGCGCACTTTCTCGTCGGAGTAGCGCACCCCTTTGCCCTTGTAAGGCTCAGGGGGATAGTAGGCGCGGATATTGGCCGCAACTTGGCCGACAACCTGTCGGTCGATTCCCTCAACGAGCAATTTGGTATTGTCAGTCACCGTGACTTTAATGCCGTCGGGAATTTGAAAAACAATGGGATGGGAGTAGCCTAGCGCTAGGTTGAGCTTTTGCCCCTGCACCGCAGCCTTGAAGCCGACCCCTTGAATCTCAAGCTTGCGAGTGAAGCCAGTGCTGACCCCAGTGACCATATTGTTGACTAGGGCCCGGGATAGACCGTGAAGAGCGCGCAGTTGACGGTCTTCTGAGTGGCGTTTGAGGGTGAGGATTTCGCCCTCCATGGTTCCCTCAATGCCGTGAGGAAGACGCCAGGAGAGCTTGCCCTTGGGACCCTCAACTTGAACGTTGCGGTCGGACGAAAGATTGACTTTCACCTTGGGCGGAAGTGGGACGGGTTTGTTACCGATACGTGACATGGCTTACTCCTTCTTACCAAACGAAAGCCAGCAATTCGCCGCCAAGTTTTTGGCGGCGCGCATCGCGGCCGGTGAGCACCCCTCTCGAGGTGGATAAAATAGAAATCCCCATTCCACTGAGTACGCGTGGAATGTCATCAGAACCAACGTAGCGGCGTAAACCGGGACGACTGACTCGCTTGAGTCCAGTGATGGCAGGGATTTTGTCGACGAATTTGTTGACGATACGAATCTGAGGGTGTCCCTCAGAGACCACCTCAAAATCAATAATGTACCCTTCTTTTTTCAGAATGGCCGTAAGGTCTGCCTTGATGCGGGAGTAGGGGACGAGCATCTCAGCTTTGCGCGCACGGGTAGCGTTACGCAGGCGGGTTAAGAGGTCGGCAATAGGATCGTTGGTCATGCGGATTTAAGATTTCGGGGCGGTGGGTTTCGGACGATCAGTAAACGGCATGCCTAGTTCACCGAGAAGTGACTTGGCCTCCCCGTCGGTCCGGGCGGTCGTAACAATGGTGACGTCGAAACCAATGTTACGTTTGATTTTGTCGAGTTCTATCTCGGGAAAAATACTCTGATCCGAGACTCCGAGAGTGTAGTTGCCATTGCCATCAAAAGCCTTCGGCGGGATACCACGGAAGTCACGAATCTTGGGTAAAGCTGTCTTGATCAGGCGCTCGAGAAACTCGTACATAATGCGACCACGCAGAGTGACTTTGGCTCCGATGGGTTGATCCTTGCGCAACTTGAAGTTAGAGATGCTCTTTTTTGAGAGAGTGCGCACCGGAGTTTGACCCGTGATGGTTTGCAGTTCGCCGACCGCGATCTCGAGAGCATCTTTGGTATCCTGCGAGGACCCAATCGATGTATTGATCACGATCTTGGATACCTGTGGTACCTGATGCGGATTGCTGTAGCCATGCTTGGTCTTGAGAGACGGCACGACACGATCCGTGTATTCTTTGTAAAGCTCGACGTCCATAAGTTAATCCGCTTTGGGCTGCGTTTCTGGCTTAGCCGCCTTAGACTTTGCCTTGGCAGCTTTCTTGTCTTTTTTGTCTTCCGCGGGCTCCACCCGCTTAACATTAGAAATGTGAATAGGGCCTTCGCGCTCCAGAATAGCACCATTAGGGCTCTCTTGAGACTTTTTGGTGTGCTTCTTAATCATGCGCACGCCTTCAATGATTACTTGGTCTTTACCACGTACAACCTGAAGAACTTTGCCCTCAGAGCCAGAGTGGTTACCAGAAATAACCCGAACAGTGTCGCCTTTGGCGACGTGAGTTTTCATCCGCATCATAGGACCTCCGGGGCGAGAGAAACGATCTTCATAAAATTCTTTTCCCGCAACTCGCGGGCGACTGGGCCGAAAATACGGGTACCACGGGGATTGAGATCTTTGTCGATGATAACGATGGCGTTGCTATCGAAGCGCAGGGCCGAACCATCCGGCCGTTTCAGCGGCTGGCGAGTCCGGACAATGACCTGCTCGAAAAGTCCATCCATTCCCTGAAGACCCATCTAGCGCTTTGCGGGGAGCTGGGAATTCGCGGGCTGATCTTCCACGTCGGAA
>CAXMPH010000148.1:0-4007 GCA_964195055.1 uncultured Chthoniobacterales bacterium
GATCCTAAAAAGGACATCAACATTTATATCAACTCGCCGGGAGGTTCCGTGACCGCGGGGCTGGCGATCTACGACACGATGCAGTTTGTCACCTGCAACGTGAATACCTATTGCATGGGGATGGCTGCCAGCATGGGCGCGGTTCTGCTCTGTGCTGGGACCAAGGGCAAGCGCTTTGCCCTCCCTAATTCGGACATCATGATTCATCAGGTTTCTGGTGGAGCCCAAGGCCAAGCTAGTGATGTCGAGCGTCAGGTTGAGTATATGTTCAAGCTGAAACGCCGTCTGGAGTCCCTCATTGCTCACCACACCGGCAAGCCGGTTGACCAAGTGCACCATGATGCGGATCGCGATTACTACATGAGCGCCGAGGAAGCCAAAGAATACGGATTGGTCGACGAGGTGGTCAAATCTCGCAAAGAAATCCCCAGCACCCCACCCGCTTAATCTCATGGCCAGCGCGAGCAATCTGACAATGTGCTCTTTCTGCGGCAAGAGCCACAGCGAGGTGCGTAAACTTATCGCCGGTCCCGGCGTCTATATCTGCGACAGTTGTATCACTCTCTGTAAAGGTATCCTCGATAAGGAACTGAAGGAGGATTCCCGGAAAAAAGAAACAACGATGCGGGTGCCCAAACCGGCGAAAATTCGGGCCGATTTGGATGAGTTCGTCATTGGTCAGGAACTGGCGAAAAAGACGCTTTCTGTCGCGGTCCACAATCACTACAAGAGGATCCTTCATCATGCATCTTCCCAGGAAATTACCCTGCCAGGGCACGATGACGTCGAGCTGGAGAAAAGTAACATCCTCCTCATCGGACCGACTGGGTCAGGCAAGACCCTTCTTGCCCGCACCTTGGCTCGCATTCTCGACGTGCCCTTCTGTATCGCTGACGCGACAACCCTGACCGAGGCAGGCTATGTCGGCGAGGATGTCGAGAACATCGTGCTACGTTTGCTTCAGGCGTCGGACTATGACGTCAAGAGAGCGGAAATCGGCATCGTTTACATCGATGAGATCGACAAAATCGGGCGGAAGACGGATAACGTCAGCATCACCCGCGACGTTTCGGGGGAAGGAGTGCAACAAGCGCTTCTAAAGATCCTCGAGGGGACGACCTGCAACGTCCCTCCTCAGGGCGGAAGAAAACATCCGCAGCAGGAATACATCCAAGTCAATACCGACAAGATTCTTTTCATCTGCGGTGGTGCTTTTGTCGGTCTCGAAAAATTAATTCAGCGCCGGATGGGAAGCCGTGTCTTAGGTTTTCATGCCCGTGAAAAGGAAAAGAAAAAGGATAAAGTGGCCACTCCCATCGCTTCAATCCACCAAGCCGAGCCAGAGGATCTCCTCGGTTTCGGACTGATTCCCGAATTTGTCGGACGGCTGCCGGTGGTGACCGCCCTCGATCATCTATCGGAGGATGAACTCGTCACCATTTTGACCGAGCCCAAAAATGCCATGGTCAAGCAGTACGCCAAGCTGATCTCCATGGAAGGAGTGGCCTTGAACATTACCAAAGATGGTCTGCGGGCCTTGGCCGAGCGCGCCGTGAGCAAGGGAACCGGAGCACGGGCTTTAAGGTCGATGATGGAAAAAATCATGCTGGATGTGATGTATGACATTCCGAGTCGCGAAGATATTTCCGAAGTAACGGTCAACCGAGCCGTCGTTGAAGGTCGCAAGCCGCCGCTCCTGCGTCACAAGCAGGACAAGGACGCCGCCTAACTCTCCATGATCAAGGGGGGGACAGCACCGGCCCTGAATTCCCCCGGTCCTATGGATCTCGTGAGCCAAGCGGTGCCCCTCGTTCTCGACCTGGGCTGTGGCAATGGCTCCTTCCTCGCGCGCCTGGCGGCTGACCAACCCGGATGGAACTTTCTCGGGGTGGAGAAAAAAGATTATCGGGTGCGTCAGTCGCGTCGGCGCACCCTTGACCTGCCCAACGCCCAAGTCTGGCACGGTGAGGCCACGGAAGCATTGCAGGAGGTGCCGCTTGGTCGTGTCGTACGTGCCTATCTGCTTTTTAATGATCCGTGGCCCAAGCGCCGCCATGCCGTACGGAGGCTGGTGCAATCTTCCTTCCTTGAACTCTTAGCCTCGCGACTCCAGTCGGACGGCTGCGTCTTTTTTGCCTCAGATTCCGAGGAATACTTTGTTTGGGCTCAGGAAGTATTCACCCTTGGTCGATGGACACTGTCTCGTTGGGTCGTGGAGCCGGATCAGCCTCAAAGTGAATTTGAGAGGCGATTCGCCACCGAGGGAATCCCTCTCTGGCGCTTCCAAGCTAGGCCCACACGGTTGCGAGCAGACGAATCAAGTCAGGCGAATCTATGAGCCTGCCTCAAGATAGCTCTGGTGCCGCCGGGGCGAGAGCAGAGGACGACCAACTCTTGGTTGCCCTGATGTTGCGGGCCAAGGAGGGAGATGAAGGGGCCTTCCGCCAATTAGTCGAAGCCACCGAGGATCGAGTTTATGGCACAATTGTCCGGATGCTGGGCACTTTCGAGGGGGCGGAGGATTTGGCTCAAAAGGTTTATCTTCGCATCTGGCAGGCCCGCGGGCGTTATCAGCCAACGGCTAAATTCACCACGTGGATGTTTTCTATTGTTCGCCACCTTGTTCTGAACGAGCGCCGAGGCCGAGCTCGGCGAGGAGCCGTTTTTTATCAACCCTCGGCCGAGGAGAAGGTAAAAGAGCCGGTGGCGAAGGAGGCTCCGGCCGAGGATGTCTCGGCGGGAGAACTGGCTAAGGCTATCGAAGTAGCTTTGGCGGAACTTCCCCAAGATCAGAGATCTGCCTTGGTCCTGCGGCGTTACCAAGACATGCCCTACGAGGATATTGCGGTTGTCCTCGGCACCACCTTGCCAGCGGTAAAGAGTCTTCTTTTCCGAGCTCGGAAAACCCTGCGGGACAAGTTGGCTGGGTGGCTTTGATCGGTAGCTAGGTGGGTCAACCGGCCGAAAAGAGCGAGGGGAAGGAGAGTTCTAGATCTCCCTCTAGTTCTGGGAGGGATCGTCGGGCGCGTCGGCCAGCACTTTATACATAGGCCCGAGACCATCCATGATCCGGTGCCAGGTGCTGTCGTCGGCATCGGTGCGGAGAAACTCGGGATGGGGTCTGATGACTAACCAAGAATTGAAGGCGATCTCTTTTTCGAGCTGGTTCTTGGACCATCCGGCATAGCCGAGAAAAACGCGCAGATTAGGGCAATCTCTCGAGGGTAAGGAAAAATCGTCCTCGGGCTTTTCCATAGGATGAAACTGGCACCCTCCATCCGTGGGGTTCCACTCGAGGCTGGCCACGATGATCTCATTGGGGTGGACTGGACCTCCCTCATAAATGGGCAGGTGGGCCAACTGATCAAAAGGTTTTGCCATGGTTATGGCGGGAGCGTCCTGCCCGAGAGGACGGTTGAGAATGAATCCGAGAGCGCCGTCCTCGGCACTGTGGTGGGAGAGATAGAGGATGGTGTGACGGAAAGTAGGGTCAGCCATCATGGGGTGGGAAACGAGGAGCGACCCTGAAAGATCTCCCTTGGTGGATGGGCGATTCATGACATTCCTAAATTAGTGTGCCGCGAGTGGTTCTGCAACTGTCTCCATGATGGCACCAAGAGATTGATCCCAAGCGGTGCTGATTTCTCGGATCGGCCAGTGAAAATTTTTACCCCGAAGCCTTATTGTGAGGTTCTCACCTCCAGTGGTTCCTATTTTCTGTGCTGGAACTCCGGCAACCGAGCAGATCTGCCGCAGGGTCTCTCCGTTGGAGGGGACAAGAGACACCAAAATCCGAGTGGGTCCCTCGTGGTAGAGGGTTTCGTCATGGCGACGGCCATCGTCGGGGAGAGCGACCCGTGCTCCCACCGGCACCTCCCCAGAAATCCAGCACTCGGCCAAAGCGAGGGCGAGGCCCCCCTCGGCGCAGTCGTGGGCGCTGCCGATGAGTCCATCGCGGATGGCCTGACGGAGAGCTTGTTGCAGGGCTACTTCAGCGACGAGGTCGG
>CAXMPH010000149.1:0-3999 GCA_964195055.1 uncultured Chthoniobacterales bacterium
TGCTGCTTCGACGTCAAAGTGACCCGCCTAGTCCATGAATATGGGATGGCCCACGGCGAGGTTTTTTATCATGACCGGCTCGGGCGCAAGCAGAAGGTCAAGGTAGAGTGGGAAGAGTCGTCGCAGAAGTGCGTCGCCGCATGATTCAGCCACTGAAAAACGAGCCGACCGTCTGGTCTCTCTGCTGGGTAGATCTCTCCGAGCCGCTGCCGATCGAAGAAGACTATTTTTTACCGACGATCCTGCTTCTGGTTGGACCGGATTTTCATCCGATGGCGCCGCCGGAGATCTTGGGGGAGCTGGATCAGGTGCAGGCGGAAGATTTGGTTGCGAGGTTCTTCGATGATTTTGGGGCACCGGACCAGCTGCAAATCTGGAAGGCCCCGGAGTGGGTCCTCGAGGATTGGAAATTTTTTGGTCGCGATTGGAAAACCAAGATCAAAATGATCAAGGCTCCTCCCCATGAAGCTCGGCTGCAATCGGAGTGGGTGGGAACTCATCAGGCGATGCGCGGGGTATCTGCTTCAAAAACGGCGATGGCGGATGGCCTGCTCCGCAACTTGGGACGGATGCATTCACCACGCAAGCGTCGGGCCACCTTGGAAAAAGCAGCAGAATTGGATCCGGCCTCTACCGCGGCGCGAATCGAGTTGGCCGAGATGGAATTTCATGCCGGGAATTATGAAGGCAGCATGGAATGGGCGGTACTGGTCGAGGAACTCGACGCCCCTCTCCTGAGGCAGCCGGGGGTGCGCTGGTGGAAGGATCAGTCGACGCGGCCTCTGCTGCGGGCATTTTTTGGCATGATGCTTTGCCATTGGCATCTTGGGCGAGCCAGCGAGGCGGCCGACCTAGCGGAGCGCCTACTTCAGATCGATCCGCAAGATCATCTGGGGGCCCGGTTCTATGCTCCACTTTTTCTGCTTCTAGCCGGGACGCATGAGGATGCCTCAGTTTTTTTCCGTCATTACGCGGAGCATTATCCAGACGATATCCCCAATGCGTGGCTGAGCTTTGCCTGGGCTCTTACTTTGTGTTTGGAAGGCGATGATCAAGCAGCACGGCAGAAGTACCGTGAAGCCATGCTGGCCAATATTTACATCGCACCCCGGTTGTTGGGACAGCGTCCTCCGCCAGAGGATATCTTTCACCCAAGCGAGCGCGACGAACCTCAGTCGGCCATCGAATTCTCCGGATCGTTCGGCGGACTCTGGGATCGCGACGCTTCGGCTATGCGTATCCTGCGCGATGCTCAGGAAGAATTAGGCCCCATTCTTGTCGAGGTGGTGGCTCGGCGGGCCCGCTTGGTCGAGTTGATGGATCAGCGCTACGACCGAAACTACCGAACCAAGTGGATTGAAATGGTGGAGGAGGAAGAAAGGTTTGTGAAGCAGGTCTTGGCTAACCCACCCCAGGCCTAGTCATTGCCGCTTCGAGGGTCGGATGAGCCTAAGTCGAGACCGAGACAGGTTCCGTGGTGTCGGCGGGAGGAGTCGACGTGGGAAGGGTCTCGATCACCGGAGCTGGTTCGGGAGTAGGCAGGGGAAGAACGGGTAGTTCCTCTAACTCGGGAAGGAATTCAGGCAAGGGCTCAAGGGGCACGTCCTCGGGCATGATGTCGAGGTTGAGGTCCTGCCAAGGCAGATCGTCGTAGCTGTCATCCTCGTAGACCACCCGTGGTTTGGCGCGCTCGCGCTGCTGGCGCTGCCGACGTTCTTTCTGAATCTCAGGCGGTATCGGTTGAATATCCTCGTTGGCGATGTAACCGGTCTGATCATCCTTCAGCTGGATGCGACTGTAGCCAAACTCTTTGCGTTGGAGCATAACGACCTCATCGGTGCGCAGGTTGCGGTCGGGACCTCCTGCCTGTTGGGGGCCGAGACGGTAAAACGATGCGTAATCGGAAGTCACCTCATGATCGCCCACAAAATTCTCCGAAGGCTCGAGGGGAATCGTCTGACATCCCGCCATGATGAGGAGACCGATGGAGCCGGTCAGTTGTCGCCAGAATGGAAAGATCATCTTAATCACGCTTGTGGAAAATTTACCATAGGCCATAGCTGGGGGCGAAGGGCATTTGCGCAGTGGTGGACAAATTCGGTCCTCCTTCCTAGCCTGCTTTGATGCGCTGGATCTTTTTGTTCGTCCTGCTCACGAGTGGGTCACTCGGCGCCTCAGGGCAGACCGGTTTGCTGGCTCAGGCCTCTTCTTTGCAGGCTCGTGGGTTGGCTTATGGGGCGCGGTTTTTGCCTCCCGGTGAGCTTTCCCCTTGGTCCATGGATTGCTCCAATGCTTCCCGCTACCTTGTTCGGCAGACTCGGGGAATCTCTCTGCCGCGTTCCGCTTCGGCTCAGTACAACTACGTTCGCCGCCACGGACGGATTAAGCGGGTAGGGGGACTCTTCGGGGGCGTACCCGCCACTAGGTGGTGGGCCAAGCGTCTCAAACCCGGCGATCTGCTTTTCTGGGAGCACACCTACAAGCCGCGGCGCAACCCGCCGGTGACCCATGTCATGGTCTATCTCGGAACCGATCAACGGGGGCGATTGCTTATGGCTGGATCACAGAGTTCGCGTGGGGTGGGAATCTACCGCTTGTACCCGCGGATGGTTTATGGAGGACACGGCGGATTCTTGGGTCTCTTCAAAAAGAAAGGACGGCTGGTGGCCTATGGGCGGCTCTGAAGGCCTCTAGAAGGTGTGAACAAACAGTCCAGAGCGTAGCTTGGGTTCAAACCAAGTGCTCTTGGGTGGCATGATTTGTCCCGCATCGGCGATATTCATCAGCTGCCGAGTGGTCACGGGATGGAGAGAAAACGCCACCGCCGCGTGCTTGCTGTCCACCCGAGCCCGAAGGAAATCTGTGCCCCGAATACCACCAACGAAATCGATTCGTTTGCTCGTGCGTGGGTCCTCGATTCCAAGCAGGGGGGCAAAGATTTTGTCCTGGAGGAGGCTGACATCGAGCTGCGACACCGGATCGGCATCTGCTGGCACTTTAAACTCTAAGCCGAGCCAGTGCCCACCGAGATACATGGAAACCTGCCCTGGAGTTTCTGGTACTGGCGGAGCCGAGGGATGCAGAGTGCAGGCATGGCTGATCCGGACCAAGAACTCCTCAGGGTGGAGGCCATTGAGGTCGGCGATGAGCCGGTTGTAAGCGAGGATTTTTAGCTGGTCTTGGGGAAAGAGTACCGCGGGGAACCAGTTGTAATCTTCTTCTCCAGTGTGCTCGGGATTTGCTTCCCGCCGCGCCAATCCCACCCGGGCTGCTCCGGCTGAACGGTGGTGCCCGTCGGCGATGTAAGTGTGGGGAACCGCGGCAAAGGCCTCGGTCACTTTGTCCGCCTCCGGCATCCGCCAAAGGGTGTGCCGGACACCGTCTGGCGAGGTAAAATCGAAGAGGTGAGGGGTTTGGCTGGCTTCCTCCATCAGGTCGTTGATCTCTGGGTTTGAGTCAAAGGCGAGAAAGACCGGCTCAATGTGGGCCGAGAGGGTGGTGTTGAGGCGCACCCGGTCATCCTCTTTCTCCGGTCGAGTTTTCTCATGTTTTTTGATTAATCCCGAGTCGTAGTCATCGGCGTGGCAGACCGCGGTCAGGCCAGTTTGCACATGGTCGCCCATGATCTGACGATAAAGGTAAATTTGTGGGGCCGACTCACGGACCAGTTCACCATCCTCTTGGACTTGATCAAAATTTTTGCGGGCTTGCTGGTAAACATCCTCGCCGTAGACGTTAACGCCCTCCGGGAGGGTGGCGTCGGCTCGCACCACTCTGAGGAAGCTGTGGGGTTGTTCTCCGATAATTTGGCGCGCCTCCGCCGTGTTAAGCACGTCGTAGGGAGGCGAAGCCAGTTCCGCTGCCAAATCAGCCCGCGGGATCAATCCTTGAAAAGCACGTAGTCGCATGTGGCCAGTAAGGCATCAGATAAGGGATTGCAGTGCAAACCGATTATTTTCTCTGCTGCCCCTGCCTCAAGTGAAAGCCTCCAGAAAATCG
>CAXMPH010000150.1:0-3983 GCA_964195055.1 uncultured Chthoniobacterales bacterium
GAATGTGGGCTAGAATCTGTCCTTTGTTGTCGGTCGCCCCCCGGGCGTAAATCCGCTCATTTCGGACGCTGGGTTGAAAGGGTGGGGTAGTCCACAAGGCGAGGGGTTCCTCGGGCTGCACATCATAGTGCCCGTAGATGAGCACGGTGGGGCGGCCAGGAACGGCTGGACCACGAGCTAAGACTGCGGGGTGCCCCCCGGTCTCTGCCACTTCGGTTGCAAAGCCTCCGGAGCTTAACAATTCCTTGAGCCATTGAGCGCAGGCCTGCATCTGAGGAGCGTGGTCTGGTTTGGTCGAAACGCTGCGGAAGCGTAAAAATTCGAAGAGGTGGTCGAGGTTTGGCTTCTCGTGCCACGATAATGTGTTCTCGGATGATAGGGGCATAGTACTAAATATGGGGTGTAATGTTGAAAGATACCACATTTAGTGGTATGAGGAGTTGCCACGCCGTGAGGCAATCCCTAAAAAGTTGAATCTGGACGGCGTTCCCCATGTTTCTCAAATCACTCGAACTTGTAGGTTTTAAATCCTTCGTCAACAAGACGCACTTGGAATTTCACGAGGGCATCACCTCGGTGGTTGGTCCCAATGGCTGCGGTAAGTCGAATATCCTAGATTCTATCCGGTGGTGCCTCGGCGAACAATCGGCCAAAGCCCTGCGAGGGGGAGAGATGGCTGATGTCATCTTCAGTGGAACGGACTCGCGTGCGGCCGTTGGTATGGCTGAGGTCTCTATGACTTTCAGTGGGTGCGCCGACCATCTCGGGACGGAGTGGGAGGAAGTCCGTATCACTCGGAGAATTTTCCGCGACGGCAAGGGCGAGTACTTGCTCAACAAGACGCCGTGCCGACTGCGTGATATCCACGAACTTTTCATGGACACCGGGATTGGGCGTAGCAGCTATTCTATCATGGAGCAGGGCAAAATTGACCTGATCTTGAGTAGCCGCCCAGAAGACCGGCGTGCTGTTTTCGAGGAGGCAGCCGGAATCACAAAATTTAAGTCCCAGAAAAAAGAAGCACTGCGCAAGCTGCAATACACCGAAGCGAATTTGGTCCGGGTCAGCGACATCATGCGTGAGGTGAAGAGGCACATTGGATCACTCCAGCGGCAAGCTGGCAAAGCCCGCCGCTACCAAGCCCTCTCCGATGATCTGAGGGTCCTCGAATTGCATTTTGTCAGCCGCCAATACGAGGACTTGCAGAGCTCGCAGCAGGGGTATGCGGAAGATTTGCTCTCTTTGGAGACACGTGGGAACGCCACCGCCGCAGCCTTAGAGGAAGGCGAAGGAGCGGTGATCGGACATCGAACTCGGCTGACCGAATTGGAGGAGCAAGTTGAGAGTTCCCGTCAGGCAATGCAGGCTTTGCGGGACAAGATGGTGCAGGCTCAGAGTCGAGCCTCCCACAATGAGGAAAGCAGCCTGCAGTTGAGAGAGACGATTGCCCGATGCCAATCGGAGACATCCGCCGCCAGTGAACGCCAGCGGGTGCAGCGCGAGGAAATGGGACGCACCGATGAGGAGATGGCCAAGGTGGCCTCGGAACTGGCTGAGCGCGCTGCCGGACTCGATGCTCTGCAAGCCCGTTTGCGGGAGAGTGCTGGTCGACGAGCGTCTTCCAAACAATCTTTGGAAACTTTGCGGTCCGAGGTGAGTAAGGCAGAAAACGAATCGCTTCGTCTTCAAGGAGAGCTAGCTAGCTTGGAGGCTCGGCGAGAGGCTTCCCTAAAAAGGATGGCATCGCTTGAGCAAGAGGCCCAGCAGCTCCTCGGACAAGAGTCTGGTTCCCGCCAGCGACTCGAGGGGATCACGGGCAAATTGCAGGCTGGGGCAGAATCTTGGCAGGAGGCGGAGAGGGGGCTCGATGCGGCCGAGGCCGCCGTTGAAGCGAGAGAGTTGGATCGTCAAAAAGTGGAAAGTGAGATTTCCGTGGCCCAGCAGGCCGTCGCTCAAATTCAATCACGGCTTGAGGTTCTCGAGCAGCTCAATCTTGAAGGTGAAGGAGCTACGCCCGGGGCGCAGGCCGTCTTAAAGGGCCTAGATCGTCCAGAGCACTTCCGGCCCGCGGTACGGGGGATGCTGGGAAATCTTTTAGAGGTGGAGTCAGGTTTTTTGTCCGCCATCGAAGCGGCTTTAGGGGCGATCGGTGAAACAATTGTTCTCAATGATAAGGCCTCGGCCCCCGAGATTCTCCAGTCACTTTATGATCACAAACTAGGGCGGGCCAGCTTGGTTACCCTGCCAGATAATGATCGGCCCAAGGAAGGACTCGCTCCGGAGGGATCCTTGGGCTGGGCCTCCGCTCGGGTCGTTGGCGAGGCGGAAGACCTGCAGCGCTTGGCTGGCGCGGTCTTGCACGGCATTGCCTTGGCCACCTCGCTGGAGCATGCGGTGGCCTTGCGCCAAAAATATCCTTCAGTCGCCTTTGCCACCCAGCATGGTGAACTTATCGACGTTGCTGGAATTGTCACAGGAGGTCGAGCTGGGGAAGGTTTCCGCTCTGCCCTTGAGCGTAGAGATGAGATTGTTTCCCTCGGAGCGAGGCTGAAACTGCTCCAGTCCGAGCTGGCCGCCTGTGAGTCCGTTCGTCTGGAGACTTTGGCGGCACGAGATAAGAGCAAAGAATCTTTGGAGTCGGCCAAGGCACTTCTACGCCAAAGCCAAAATGACTTGGCGGACCTTCGGGCCAAGCACAGCATTTTGGAAAGGGAGTTGCAAGAGACGGTAAACCGAACCAAGTCGCTCGGACGGGAGAAAGAGCATGCAGGGGAAGACTTAGCTGCGGTCGGACGACGGGTAGCCCAAGTGAGCGAGGGGATGGCCCGCTGCCGAGAACAGGCAGAAAGTGCGGAGACGCGCTGCGCCGTCGCTCTCACGGAGGCACAACGGGAAGCCAACGAGGAGGAGGCTGCGGGAGAGCAGTTCAACGAACTGCGTGTCGAGGTGGCCGCCGCTCGTCAGAGGGAGGAAGGGTTGCAGGCCCAGCGTGCTCCCATGCTCAGTCGGATTGAGGAGCTGGAAGAAACAATGCGCCAAAGAGGCCAGGAGAAGAGTGTCGCCGAAAACAGAGTCCTTTCGATCAAGGATCAAACCGAGCAACTAGAAAAAGATGCGACGGAACTTCAGGCCCAACTAGAAGCTGGAAAACAAAATTTGGACGCCCTCCAAAGTGAGCGGAGCGGTCTACATGCCGAAGTCGAGAGCGCTGATGAAAGATTGCGTGAGCAGCGTCGGGCGCAAGGGGAAATTCAGGAGCAACGCGGGCGCATCGAGGTAAAAATTGTTGAGCTGAAAATCAAGTTGGAAAATCTGCAGGAGGATATTCGTCGGCGCTACCAGGTTGAGTTGGGTGATGTGAAACTTGATGTTTATGGCCTTCGCTGCGCCGTTCGGGATCACCGTAAGCGGCAAAAATTGCCCGTCAACAACAGCGGTGATGGCTCCTCGGCCAAGGAAAATGGGGTGACTTTGCCGGGGGATTCAGGCAGCGGCATTTCCGATACGGAGACGAAGAAAGAAGTGGCGATTGACCCGCCGGATCAAGAGATTCTTGACTGGAGCGAAATCGAAGTTTTCGTGACAGAGTTGCGGGACAAGCTGGATCGGATGGGGCCAGTCAATATTGAGGCGATTCAAGAATTCGACGACCTGCTTGAGCGCCAAACATTTCTCGACCAGCAGTTCACTGACTTGACCAACTCGAAAGATGAATTGCTTGAGGTGATCAAAAAAATCAATGACACGACCACCCTCCTCTTTGCCGAGACATTTGGGAGAATTCGGGATAATTTTCGCGAGACTTTTAAAGAGTTGTTCGGCGGCGGCAAGTCCGATCTCGCATTGTCGGACGAAGGGGATCCGCTGGAGTCGGGGATCGAGATCATTGCTAAGCCGCCCGGCAAACAATTGCAGAGTGTCTCACTTCTCTCCGGCGGAGAACGGACGATGACGGCCGTCGCTCTGCTTTTTGCCATCTACAT
>CAXMPH010000151.1:0-3964 GCA_964195055.1 uncultured Chthoniobacterales bacterium
TCATCCAACCCACCCCACTCCATCAATTTGCTGGGGAATTCGCCGTCGTCAGCCGCAACAATTTCGTAAAGACGTTTAGGCATAACTGGGGGGAATTACTAAAATCAGGCTAAGGAGTTTATATACTCTGAGGCAAGGCCAAGTGCGAGAATTAGCTAATCCTCGTACTCTGCCCAGGAGGAGCTGGTCTCCCACACCCGAACACGTCTGAGGCGTACTCTGTCGCGCAGGATATAGCGGGGGCTAGGCAGGCTCTGGTAAGCCTCTAGCTTGTCGCAGATGGCATCAAAGAACGTCTTGGCCAGCACCTCGGTGGTTGGTTCGGTCCCGGCAAATCCAATGACGTGGTCACCGTAGGCCTTCTTCATCGTCTCAAACATTGAGTCCTCCGTATTCATGCACATGGCATGATCGAAGCCGTCGAGAAACTCCCCCACCGCCTCCTTGACGATCTTGAAGTCGCAGATCATTCCGTGCTCATCGAGATCGGAAGCCTCGAGGATAATCTCAACCTTGCGGCTGTGCCCGTGAGGGAAGCGGCACTTGTCGGGATGCTGGGAAAGCATGTGGCCATTCTCAATCTCGATGGTCTTGCAGATACGATAAGACATAAGGGAAGACTCTAAGTTCCTCGGGTATCGCCAAAAAGCTCGATCTGCAGCCGGGTGCAGTAGCGGTAGCCCTTTTGTTTGCAGAGGTCGATGATGGCCGATGCCCTACGAGCCAGCGCTTCGGTCGTCCTCCCCTCCGGCATCAGTTGGACCCGTTCTGGGGGAATGCTTGGCCCGATTTGGGCGAGGAGATCCTCGATTTCCCCGAACTGGGTATCCTCGGAGATAACGAATTTGAGTTGGTAGTGGTAGGTATTGATCCAGTCCTTGATGACTTCGGGTTGAAGGCGGCGCTCTTGGTGACGCTGGATCCAAGAAGGTTCTATGGTTCCTTCCTCCGGGGTGGAGTTAGAAAGCTTGGGGCTCAAGGACGCCAGGTCGCAGTCTATGGCCTCCGGGGCAATCGTCGCCGCCGTCTCGATGGTGATGTGCTTTCCCAGAGAGCGGAGTTCTCGGCAGAGATCCCGCATTGCTTTGGCCACCATGGGCTCGCCGCCGGTGAGGACGACATAGCGGGTGGGGTGCTTTTGCACCTCAGCGAGGATAGCCTCGATCGTCATCTCGGGCCCTTCAGGCGCCCACGAGGCGTAGGGGGTATCGCACCAACCGCAGCGGAGATTGCACCCCGAGGTACGGACGAAGACCGAGGGAATACCGGTCAGTTCTCCTTCCCCTTGGACAGAATAAAAGATCTCCGAGATGCGCATACTTAAGCCCCCTCAGGCCCAGAGGGAAGCGGAGGGGTGGCAAGGTAGGGTGTCGGATCGGGCACCCCGGAAAGGAGGAAGGCCTCGCGGCGCTCGACGCAGGTACCGCATTCGCCACACTGGATATCTCCTCCGACATAGCAGGACCAGGTCTGAGCAAAATCGACTCCCAGCATAGATCCACGCCGGGCAATCTCGGCTTTACTCATGGCAATGAAGGGGCGGAGGATCTCGACCTCGGCGTAGGTTCCCAAGCGGATGGCATCGGCCATGGCCTTCATGAAGTCCTCTCGGCAGTCGGGATAGATAGCGTGGTCGCCGGCATGAGCGGCAATGACGAGGCCCTGCGCTGCCTTACTTTCGGCCAAGCCTCCAGCGATGGAGAGCATGATGCCATTGCGAAAGGGGACCACCGTCTTCTTCATCGTCTCTTCCTCGTAGTGGCCCTTGGGAATTTCTCCGCCCTTGGTCAAGAGATCCGAGTCGAATTGCTCGCCGATGAAGTCGAGGGGAATGATCAGGTGAGGCACTCTCAGCTTGTCCGCGTGCCACTTAGCCAAGGGCAACTCCCGATCGTTGTGCTTGGCTCCGTAGTGAAAGGAAAGTGCCGCCACCACCTCGTACTGGTGGGCGGCCTCATAGATAGCGGTCACGGAATCCATGCCGCCACTGAGCAGGACCACCACCTTCTTTTTGCTCATGGTCTTATTCGTCGGATTCGGGGTACTCCACATCGACGGAAAGACTGATCCCTCCCCGGGGAGCAAACTCAGCCTCGATGACCATGCCTCGGGGACGCAGCACCGCCACGAGATCATCGAGGATGCGGTTGATCACGTCTTCGCCGAAGGAGGGGGTGGAGCGGAAAGAGGCGAGGTAGAACTTGAGTGACTTGGTCTCAACACAGACCTCATCGGCAATATAGCGAATCTCTAAGGTAGCAAAGTCAGGCTGCTTGGTCACGGGACAGAGCGAAGTGAATTCCGAGCAATCGAAGGTGATGACGTAATCACGCTTCTTGTTCCGGTTAGGAAAGGTCTCGAGGATCTTGCGATCCGGCTTCTTCGGCAAACGGTCTTCGCTACGGCCAAGGAGGGATGATTTTTGGGACTTGGTAGGCATGGTGGGAGCCTAGACGCTAACCTCTCAGGGGTAAACAGGAGACAGCCAGACTCGGTCGCTCCATTGAAATAGCAGGGTCCTCACTGACTACCTTGGGGGAGGGAAACTCTCCCCCTAGCTCAACCGGCGCGGCCGGGGCGACCGGGGCGACTCAGCTCTCGAGCAGAAAGGACCGGATGAAATCTAGCCGCTCAGCCACCGGAGCCGAGGGGACTACCACCAGTTCATAGCCGTAGTGCTGGTAGGCTTGGCGCACCTGACCACTGATGGACAGCGCCGATGCGGCAGACTCCACCCGAACTTGGGTCTGAGCGTAGGAAGGTAGCGGATCGAGGAAGAACACCCGCCGGTAGCGCTTGTTTCGCAGCCAGACCTCGGCGTCAGGCCCCATGACGATACCCGTCCGGGCAGCGAAAACCATAGTCTCAATGAAGGAAGTGTCAGTGAAGACTACCGTGTCCGTAGGCAGTTCATGGAAAAGTAGGGCGTCTCGCTTGAGGAGGTCACTCTGCCACGACACCGGATCGATCCGCAGTGCTTCGGCGGTCTTTCCCTTAGCGATACCGGCTTCAATGACCAACTCGGCCGTCTCCCTCTCTACCCGATGGCCCTCGGCCGCCAAGGCGTTGAGCAGGGTCGTCTTGCCCGAGCAAGGGCCGCCGGCGATGACGTGGATCAAGGTCTGGGTGGGGGCTGGGCAGCGCTGCTCGAGCGGCAGCTCAAAGGTCAGCTGGGGAGACCGACCCGGACGGAACAGGTTCTTCCCCTCAAAGCGCTTGGTACCATGGCGATAACTGTAGTACTTGCGGCATTCGCAAGAGAGATACTCGATATCGATGGGCTGGAGGGGACGTTTGGCTTCGGGCCACCGAGCGGGCTGCAAGTCAATCATGCGCTGGCAGACCTGATGATGGCTTGCCACACCCAAGTACTCCTGCAGTCGGTCGAGGAAGGCCACCGCCCCGATGCCAGTGGGTACGGGACTCGCTGGATCGATCACCTCGGGCCGAAACCAAGCCATGTCTATCGCCGCCATAAAGATGGGAAAGTCGTTCTCCATGGTGAGCAGCTCATTGATCGCACCGGTGGCCGCGACCACGTCGCCCTTGGCCTCAAGGATGGCTTGGGTCATTTGGGGCGCGAGTTGGGCAAAGAGGTAGGTGGCGGTATCGAGACGGGACCACTGGCGCCCTTCCCACTGGACGGGCGCGACTGGATAGGCGGTGACATTGCACCAAGGCTGCTCGGGTAGGTCCTCCAAGACGGTTCGAAGTTGAGCGGGCCGACGCAATTGCTCCGGATGAAGGGCCTCGAGGGTGCTGGCTCGGTTGCACCACCGAGCGAAGAGCAGCGCCTGCACCAGCAGAGGAAGGTCGTCGGCAATGGGCTGGGCGAAATGAATGATCGCCTTGCTGACCCGGTCGTCTTCCCGAAACACGTTGAGGAAGCGACCACGTTGAAACACAGGATCCGGGGACCATGGCGACGGCTCACCCGCCTGGCGTCGCATCCGGATTTGCTCCC
>CAXMPH010000152.1:0-3959 GCA_964195055.1 uncultured Chthoniobacterales bacterium
CCTGCGTCGCACCCGCCACCTCCTCGGAGAGGCAGAAACCCGGGCAGAAAAACTCGAAGCTTTCCTCATCGCCCTAGCCAATCTCGACGACTTCATTCGCATTATTCGTAGCTCGAAGAATCGCGAGGAGGCTAGGATTAAACTCCTCGACTTTAAGTTCGAAAAGACGCAAATCGAAAAATTTGGCGTCAAGATTCGCAGCGAGGTCCGACTGACCGAGGGAAGTTATCTCCTGACCAAGCAGCAGGTCGACGATATCCTCGAGCTACGCCTCTACCAGTTGACTGGATTGGAGAGCGACAAGGTGCTGGCCGAATACAATGCTCTCCTCGCCACCATTGAGGACCTTCTTGATATTTTGGCCCGAGAAGAGCGGGTGCTCAATATTATCAAGACGGAACTGAGCGAGATAAAAACCAAATTTGCCGGCCCCCGCCTGACTGACATTGTTCCCGACGAGGGTGAGATTAATATCGAAGATCTCATCACCAACGAGGGTTGTATCATCACGGTAACTCACCGCGGTTTCATCAAACGCACCGCGGTCAGCGCCTATCGCGCCCAGAAGCGCGGCGGCAAGGGAGTCATCGGGATGGACCCCCGCAAGGCTGCTTCGGAGAGTGAGGAAGACGACTTTGTTGAACACCTCTTCACCGCCAGCACCCACGACTACCTTGTTTTCTTCACCAAGAAGGGCCGCTGCTACGTCGAGAAGGCTTACAATATTCCCGAAATGGGCCGCGCCGCCAAGGGTCGTTCCATCGCCAACTTGCTCGAGTTCAAAACAGGGGAGGAAATCGCGGCCGTCATGCGTATTGCGGCAAAAAGTGGTGCCGGCAAAGACGAGACCTGGGATGAAACCCAGCACATCCTTTTCGCCACCCAGTCCGGGGTGATCAAGAAAACCAACCTCTCCGCTTACCGCAATATCCGCAAAGGAGGGATCATTGCCATCAATATTGGGGACGACAACCAGCTAATTGCCGCCCTCATGACAGATGGAGAAAATGAGATTGTTCTCATCACCAAGGATGGTAAGAGCATCCGCTTTAGCGAAGAAGATATCCGGGATACCGGCCGGACCGCCACTGGGGTGTGGGGCATTCGCCCGGCCAAGAAAGATTTTGTCATTGGGGCAGCTCTGGTACAGGAGGATTCCACCCTCCTTGTGGCCGGTTCCCAAGGCGTGGGCAAACGCACCGAATTCGATGAATACCGTCTCCAGGGTCGTGGTGGCAAAGGCATCATCACCATGAAAGTCACCGATAAAACCGGTGAGGTGGTTAGTGCCCTCAGCGTGCGCCAACCCGACGAGATCATGCTGATCACCTCGGGAGGGCAAAGCGTACGCACCCGAGTCTCCGAAATCCGTATGACCGGTCGCAACGCCCAAGGAGTACGACTCATTGGATTGGCCGAGGGCGAGAAACTTCAGGCTACCGCCATGGTAGTCAGTGAAGCCCCCGAGACCGATGAGATCATTGCAACAGATTAGAGGCTTGGCTTGAACCGTAGGCGTGGTCACTTCAACCGAGGATAATTTTTACTCGGGGACGGAGGACAAGTCAGTCCAAGGCGCTCTTACCTCGGCCGGTGTAGTCACAGATTCCAAGTTTTTTCGACTCACCGATAAAGCGGAAGAAGTGTTCCGCTTCGGCGACCCAAGTTTCATTTTTGGCAATCTCGAGGGCTTGGCTGACATTGAGCTCCGAGAGATATATCAAACGGAAAGCACGCTTGAGTTGGAGACGTACCTCGGCGGGTAATTTAGCGCGTCGCAGGCCGATGGAATTAAGCCCTCCAATCCGATTTAAACGTGAAACCAACAGGTAAGGAGGGATATTTTTAGTCACGGCGGAGTTCCCCTGCACCATCGCGAGGGATCCCACCCGGACAAACTGGTGAAAGGCAGAACCACCTCCGAGAAAGGCCCTGTCCTCGATCTGGACATGGCCTCCAAGCAGGACATTATTGGCTAGGATCACTCCTTGGCCGAGGGTGGAGTCATGCCCGACATGAGATCCTGTCATGAGAAAATTTTTATCCCCCACCACGGTATCGCCATTTTGTTTGGTACCCCGGTGGATCGTCACATATTCACGAATTGTGTTATTTTTCCCAATCCTCACCCCGGTATCTTGGCGGAGAGGATCAAATCCCGAGTCATGCGGGTCAGCTCCAATACTACTGCCATGGCCGATCTTGGTTCCCTCGCCCACGGTAACTCGGTGGTCCAGAATAACGTGCGCTCCGAGGACGCAACCGAGACCAACCTCAGATTCTTCACCGATGATTGAGTAGGGACCGACCTGAACGTCATCAGCCAGCTTAGCTCCGTCGGCCACGATCGCTGTGGGATGAATTTTCATAAGAGTCCTTGTTCCTTAAAGCTGAAGTAGGGCGCCGCCCCTAGAGATTTCCGTCCAATTATGACATGATCGAGCAAATGGATCTGCATCAATTCGGCCGCTTCGGAGATACGCCGAGTCAGAGCCCGATCCGCCGCGCTGGGTGTCGGATCGCCTGAGGGATGGTTGTGCACCAAGACAAAGGCATAGGCACCGTGGCTGATTGCCGGACGAAAGATTTCGCGAGGATGAGCTAGGCTCTCGTTGAGCGTCCCCAGAGAAATTTCTTCCTCATCAATTAAGCGGTGTCGCGTATCGAGCAGGACAACCCGGAGCGATTCACGGGTCAGGTTCTGGAGCAAGGGGCCCATGAGTTGATAGACATTTTCCGGTGTCCCCAGCGGTTCGCTGAGAGCCCTCTCCCGAGCCAATCGCTTACCCACCTCGAAGGCTGCCGCCAATTCACAACTTTTGGCTAGGCCGACACCCTTGGCCAATTTTTCAAGCGCGCGAGCAGTCATCGACGCCATCTGGGTAAGGGAACCACCTGCAGCACGGATCATTTCCGTTCCGACATCGATGGCGGTTCGGCCGGGTCTTCCGGTACCCAAGAAGATGGCGAGTAATTCGGCGTCGGTGAGAGAATCGGGACCATGCTGCTGCAGTTTTTCACGAGGCCTTTTTTCCTCTGGCCAATTTTTAATTCGAGGAGGCTCCATGCCCTCAGAAATTAACCATCTAAGCTCTTGTCGGAAATCGAAATTTTGAAACCAGAGTGAGCACAACTCCATCTTTCGCCAGACAGTTGGGTTGGTCTCCTCGCCACTCACCATCCTGTCTCCTGGGGAGAATTCGCATAAAGGCTTTTCCGCTGGCCGTCATGTGGACGGCCGGCTTGGGGCAGTTGCTTGGTCCATTCCCGCACCCAGTTGACCAGCATGCGAGTTGCAGTTGTCATATCGACAAGTCCAATCTGGCCGCGATATTTTTATTTATACTTTTAATGATCTACTGAGCTTCGTCTTGATTAACAAAAGAGTCGTCTTATGTCCAAATTACCGTCTTTTATAGTTCTTATCATCGCACTCCTGTCGGGCTGTGTGTCACTGGATAGACCATCCGTCGAATCACTGCATCAAGTAGCTGATTTTCCTATTGGTTCATCAATAAGACCTAATGATCTATATCAGGACCCGCCTGCGCTCAGTTTGCAACAGCATCACTTCGATAGCTTAACCACCGGCTTGGATATGAAAATGGACAAGGTGATGCCAGAAGAGGGCCGCTATAATTGGGGGCCGATTGACCGAATTGCTAGCTACACCAAAAAGCATGATCAGCGCTTGTTTGGCCACAATTTAATTTGGCATTCATCAACACCACAGTGGTTGGTTGAAAAAGCTCGAGAAAATCCTGAGTGGCTCGATAGCTTCATGCGTCAATACATTCATACCTATGTCGGTCGATACAAAGGAGTGGTCGACGGCTGGGACGTGGTTAATGAAGGCTTAGTAACTAAGGGCGCCGGTTTTAGAGAGGACACTATTTGGTACCAAACGCTAGGCATTGACTATATTGAAAAAGCGTTTCGCTATGCCCACGAGGCCGACC
>CAXMPH010000153.1:0-3936 GCA_964195055.1 uncultured Chthoniobacterales bacterium
CATCGGTATAAGAGACGGCGGCGAGGTAGCCATGGATGAGGCGACGGGCCAGCTTGTCTGGGATGGGACCCTTTTCGGGGGTGTCTCCGTACATGCTGCGGAGTTCACCGAAGTCATGCATCGCCGAATCAGGAGCCCCTTTCGGCTTAAAGGGATTGTCGGCCAGATCAATGTCCTTTTCGCGGTATAGATCCCAATACTTCTTCGGAGCATTGAAGGGCAGATGTGGCTTCCAAAATCCCACGGCCATAAAAAACGGTTCGCCGGATTTAGCAAAACGCTTCAGGTCATCGATGGCCTGATCCGCCAGAGCCCCGTCATGGTAGGCGTTATCTTCAACCTCGGCATCCTCGGTGGCGGGGCCGATGACTTGGTTGGGTTTTTCCTTAGTCCGGTTGGCTTCGATCATCGCCTTCGATTCCTCCTTGAGGTACCCCTGCCAGCCCACACCCATATTGGGCCGGTCCCACGGCTTCTCTGACCAAGCCTCGATATCATCATCGGCAAAATGATAAATTTTGCCATTAGAGACCGTGGTGTAACCATGTTCTTTGAACCACTTGGCGATGCTGGGGGAATCTGGAAAATCTTCGTCTTTTCTGGTGAAATAAGTTCGAAACCGTTCTGCGGTGGGACGCACCCCCGCCATCAAACTGGCCCGGGAAGCGCCGCAGACTGGAACACTGCAATAAGCGCGGGAAAAAACGACCGCCTCCGAGGCCAAACGGTCTAAGCCCGGTGTCTTAGTTTGGTTTTGGCCAAAGACAGGGGACTGCAAACGCAAGTCGTCCACCGCAATAAACAAAACATTGGGCGGCTGGGTGGCCAAGGCAGAGGAAGCCGCTGAGACAGCCAAGAAAAAGGAAAGAAAGACGATTTTAGAGGACATATTCTTGAGAGGAGTGGAGAAAAACTTATCAATAACAGATTCTCGTAACCGCCAACTATTGGCAAGACTACTTTGTTTATACTTATAGTTAGGAAGCACCTAAAATGAGCCCCAGCCCGACCAATAAAGGGAGACAAAGGACGAAATCAGCGAGGAGGAAACTTGGTGGCCGTTTCCCGGTGGAGAGCGGCCCGATCAAGTTTTCCCACAGCGTTGCGTGGCATGGAGCCGACCACCACCCATGCATCGGGTACCTTGAAATCCGAAATGTACTGGCCGGTCCAATCCGCCACCGCTTTCTCGTCAAGGGAGTGCCCCGGCTCAAGCTCGACGTAGGCAACAATGCGCTGCCCCTTGGGGCCGGGAGGAGTGCCAACCACCGCGCTCTCTGCGATATCGGGATGCTGATCAAGAACGCTTTCCACCTCTCCGGGGGCGATATTTGAACCTTTCTTGATGATGATTTCCTTAAATCTTCCGACAAACCAAATGTCACCATCCTCGTCGATTCGGCCTTCGTCGCCCGAGTAGAGCCACCCATTTTTGATGGTCGCCTCGGTGTTCTTGGGATCATTCCAGTAACCGACCATCATGCTCTTGGAGCGAAGGCAGAGCTCTCCGATCTGGTTAGAGGGTAAGTCTTTCCCCTCGGCATCGACGACCCGCACCTCGACATTGAGCCGAGGCTTGCCGGCTGATCCACGCTTGACTGGATCTCCGGGATGCCGCCCGCAGTAACCCTCACATTCGGTCATCCCGATCATCTGGGTAATCGGTAGACTCGAGAGGGCTTCCCAAGCGTCGTAGAGGTCGGGGGTAACAAAGTCCCCCGCACATTCCAAAGAGCGCATTTTGCTGAAGTCAACCTGCTTAGCCTCCTCACATTCCAGAATGTCGTGCAGCAAAGCGGGGAGGATGACCGAGCGGGTTGGCCGGTGCTGGTCAAAAGCCCTCAGCCAGAGCTGAGGGGAGAACTCTTCAAGGAAGACCACCGTCCCCCCGACCGAGATAGCTGGCATCAAGGATCCCAAGCTGGCCGAGACATGGACCAGCTGGGTGGAAAGAATCCAGACATCGTCGTGCTTGGCCTCCGCGGTGGTGGCCCGACTGTGGGCGGTATCGAGGATGGAGGACGCGGTGTGGGTCACTCCCTTGGGCTTGGCCGTCGACCCTGAGGTGTAATAAATCGCAGCAGGATCGTCCCCAGAGGGAGCGTTGTTCGCCACCAGAAGATGCCCGCCCGATAACTCCTTCCGCCAAGGACCTCCCACCCCATCGACGGGACAATCAAAGGTGAAGACCTTCTCGAGACAAGCAGGTTTGGTAAAATCCTCAGCGATCCCCTTGGCTAATTCATCCTGAACAATGAGCATTTTTGTCCCGCAATGTTCGGTGGCGTATTCGACTTCGGAAGCTCGGTAAAGATGGTTGAGGGGAACAGCCACGCCCCCAATTCTCCAGATGGCAAAGAACAGAGCCGCAAGATCGGGATGATTGCAGGAAAGCAAGCCGATCCGATCCCCTTTCCGCACACCTTGAAGGGACAGAGCATTGGCGTGCTCCTGAATCATCTCCTCAAATTTGCCGTAGGAAACCTCGGTGGGACCAATGACGATGACCGGCTTGTCAGGATGAGTCTCTAAGGCCTCCTGAGCTAAAATACGGAAATCAAGCATGACCTCATATTGTGGAACTCCATCATCCGAGGTCAACTTCCCTTGCTCTGTGACCGACTTTTTTTGCCCTTTCTTGCCCAAGAATCTCCCCCGATCCATCCAAGATTGAGGAAATCAAGGGATCGAGGTGGTCTTCTCCTCCTCTATAACAGCGAGGGCCACCGCGACGGAGTGCGGGCAAATCATTCCATCACCGTCTCCCTGCGAAATACGACACGAACAAATATTCTCAATTTCCTTGGCCGAGTTGAAACGGAGGCCGGAGGCATAAAGACGGGCCCCAGCACGGACCGCCCCTTGGAGCAGCGGGGGCTGATAGACGGCCTTCTTGACTCGTCCAGCAGCGAAAATCTTGCGGGCTTCGAAGACGGTCGGCCATCCGGCAAGAGCCGCGAGAAATTTTTCAGATAGTAGAACCACAGTCTACTAGTCTTACCACATGGTGGGCGCAAAATCTTGGAACTTCTTGGCCGAGCACTTACAAAGGGCAGTTACTTATGCCCAACCGCATTGACCAAAAGTTCGCCCAGCTCAAAGCCAAGGGGCAATCCGGATTTGTCGCCTACATCACCGCAGGCGACCCCTCCCTCACCGCGACGGAGCAGCTGGTACCAGCTTTGGAAGCGGCTGGAGTGGATTTTGTGGAATTGGGTGTTCCTTTCTCCGACCCGCTCGCCGATGGGGTGGTCAACCAGATGGCCGCCCTACGTGCCTTGGAGGCTGGGGCCACGATTGAGAAGTTGTTCGCCTCGATCCGCCGCATCCGTGCTAAATCAGAAATTCCACTCATCCTTTTCACCTACCTCAATCCCCTCTACATCCACGGGTTCGACCGCTTCCACCAGGAAGCCGCGGAGGCAGGAGTAGACGGCATCCTCATTCTGGATCTTCCACCCGAGGAGGTGGAAGCAAATAAGGAACTGGCCGACCGCCACCATTTAAAATCGATCCGTCTGATCGCCCCGACCACCCCGAGTGAGCGGATGGAGCGCATCGCCAGGTCGGCGGAGGGGTTCATCTACTACGTTTCCCGCGAAGGGGTCACGGGGGAGCAGTCGGAGCTGTCCGATTCTATCGAGGGCCGGCTTTCCGAGATTAAGAAGCATACCGACCTGCCGATTGCGGTTGGCTTCGGCATATCGACTCCAGAGCAAGCCAAGCAGGTCGCCCACCGAGCCGATGCGGTGGTGGTAGGAAGCGCCATTGTGCGCCGGATCGCCGAACATGGGGCCGAGGCAGACCTAGCCAAGCGCATTTCCGATTTTGTTCGGCCGATGGCGGAGGCGGCCCACCAGGCACGAGAGAGAGCTTGAGCCCCCGCTTGTCTTTCCGATACCTAAGACGTTGACCACGAACCACCCTCACCCATGA
>CAXMPH010000154.1:0-3857 GCA_964195055.1 uncultured Chthoniobacterales bacterium
TGGAGCGCTACACTTATCTGGTAGCCGGCAGTGTGGGAGAGTTTTGGACTGATTTGTGCTCGACTAACCTGATGAGATTTTCCCGAGACCCGGTTGACCTTATGCGGCAGCGTGGCCGTTACTTTGGACAAGGCCTTCAGTTGGTTAACCTTTTGCGTGATTGGCGGATGGACGAGGCTCTCGGCCGAGTCTATATCGCGCCGGAGCAAATCACCCGGTGGACCGAGCAGGCAAGTCATTGGCTAGGGGAGGGTGCTGCCTATTGCGCCGCCCTCAGATCAGGGCGGCTGCGTTATGCTACTTTTTTACCTGCACTATTGGGTTGGCATACTTTGGCTCTGGCGGCATCTCAGCCCTCAGGTTCCATCACCCCGGCCAAGGTTCCGCGTCGTCAGGTCCGAGCCTGTCTGGGTCAGGCGATCCCTGTCTGGTGGTCCGCTGGAGCGGTGGAGCGCCTTGCTCTCAAGGCAGGGCAAGAAGGGTCGAGCTATCGGGGGGGGAGAGAGCTATGATTGGGGTCTCCCAACAGAGGAAATAGCCGCTGGCGAGGCCGCATAAGAGGGAGGGTTTTCACCGGTGCATTTTTTTACAATATTGGTTCGGTCTGGCCTTTTCCTCCCTGCCATTCTGGGACATGGTCCGGCGTTGCTATGAGCTGGCTTATTTTTCTTGTCCTTGTGCCTGTCGGGGTGCCGTTGCAGTCTGATTTTGTTCTCGATCGGCTGTCGGCTAGTCAGAAGACGTTGCAAATTGTCTTGCCGACTTGGTTCATTGGGTAATCTTGTTCGGTTCTTTCCGCCATGCCCTTGCCATCCCTCCAGCGCTCTGTTGCCCGGCTTGATATCTTTCAGTGGATCTGCCGTTTTGCCTCCCTCGCCTTGGTTGGGGTGCTCCTGTGGATTCTTTGGGAAATCTTTGCGCAAGCTTGGCCTGCCGTTCGAGAATATGGCATCGGGTTTCTCACCGATATCCGATGGCAACCAAATCGCGACCGCTACGGAGTCTTGCCTTTCCTCCTCGGGACAATTTCCACCTCAGTGATCGCTCTCTTGATCGCTTTCCCTCCCGGGTTAGCTATCGCCATCTTCCTTTGTGAAGATTTTCTTCCTCGCCCAATGCGTCAAGTGGTGCGTTTTGTGGTTGAGTTACTCGCCGCCATTCCCAGCGTGGTTTATGGTCTGTGGGGTATTTTTGTGGTGATCCCGATCATTCAATCCTGGGGGGGGTGGGTTTCGGTTTATTTTGGGGGCGTTCCCCTCTTAGCTGGACCGGTTTATGGAAACTCCCTCCTCACCGCCGGAGTTGTTTTGGCCCTGATGATCCTGCCTACGATCACCGCGATTTCACGGAGCTCCATTGTGGCGGTGCCCCATTCCTTGCGTGAGTCAGCCTACGCGCTGGGTGCCACCCGCTGGGAGGCTATCCTCGGAGTCATCTTGCCGGCGGCGGCTCCGGGTATTGTGGCAGCAACTATTCTCGGCCTCGGCCGCGCCATGGGTGAAACCATGGCGGTGGCCATGCTCATCGGAAACAGCTCGCGCTTATCTTGGTCTCTCTTTGCCCCCTCTGGGACTCTAGCAAGCCTCTTAGCCAATCAGTTTGGTGAAGCCGAAGGGATGCAGGTGCATGCCCTGATGTATGCCGCCCTCGTCTTGGTTGGGTTCACCCTCGCCGTCAATATTGCTGGTGAGCTGGTTCTGCGTTATACGGAAAAAAGAACAGCCGGAATTCACTGACCCAAGATGGAAAACCCCGTCACCCATTTTGCAGGCTTCTTTGATGAGGGGCCTATCGATGCAACCAAGACGCTTGGTCGCTCCTTAACCAACCGCCTCCTCACCGGCCTCTGCATCGGGCTCTCGTTTCTCGCCATGATCCCCTTGGCTTCCATTCTTTATTTGGTGATTAAGAATGGCCTGCCGCTTCTGGACTTTTCCGTTTTTACCGAATTACCTCCGGCAGCTGGGATGACTGGAGGCGGTATTGGTAACGCGGTCATCGGTACCCTGGTCATGGTTGGGCTTGGACTTGCCATGTCGGCGGTGCCCGGGGTTCTCGCAGCGCTCTACACCAACGAGTACCATCCCACCAGCTACCTGAGCAGTACGGTACGCTTTGTCGCTAAGCTCTTGACCGGAATTCCTTCGATCATTTCTGGGGTATTTGCTTTTGCTGCTATCGTTCTGGTTACTGGAAATTTTTCGGCCTTTGCCGGAGGGGTGGCTCTGGCGGTTCTCATGTTGCCGACAATTTTTCTGACGGCAGAGCAGGCCCTGCTTGGAGTGTCCAAAGCTTATCGTGAGGCTTCCTACGGATTGGGTGCCACCCGCTTTCAAACCATTTTCAAAATCGTCCTCCCGGATGCCCTCCCCGCCATTATGACCGGAATTATGCTGGCGGTGGCTCGGGCTGCCGGTGAAACGGCTCCCTTGGTATTCACGGCGCTCTTTAGTCAGTTTTGGATGAACTCGGTAATGGAGCCGACCGCTTCCCTTTCTGTCTTAATTTATAATTTTTCTACGGTTCCCTTTGAGCATCAGGTGAAAATGGCATGGACGGCAGCCCTTGTACTGGTTTCCCTTGTCACCTTGACCAATATCACCGCCCAGTTGGTCTTTGGCAGAAAGAGCGCATGACTGTGAACAAAAAATTCGACCTCCTGACTAAGGTGCCCTTGCCTACTGCCAAACTAGAGCAGGAATCAGCTCAGTCTTCTAGTGGATGCCCTGACATCATTAGGGTTAGCGATCTCGATTTTTTTTACGGGAAAAATCAAGCTCTCTATAATATCAATCTGGTGATTCCGGAGCGGCAAGTTACCGCTTTCATCGGCCCGTCTGGCTGCGGCAAAACCACCCTCCTACGTAACTTTAACCGGATGAACGAACTGATTGATGGGGTTCGTCATACTGGTGATATCGCCCTAGCAGGGAGAAGTATTTTTGACCCGTCCTTCGAAGTTATTTCTTTGCGGCGTTTGGTCGGAATGGTCTTTCAAAAATCGAACCCTTTTCCCAAGTCGATCTACGAAAATATTGTTTATGGCCTCAGGATTGGCGGCATGAGGAAGAGGTCAAGCCTCGACGAGGCCGTCGAGCGTAGCCTTCATGGAGCTGCCCTTTGGGAAGAAGTTAAAGACCGTTTGCACGAGAATGCTTTGAGCCTCTCGGGAGGTCAGATGCAGCGGCTCTGTATCGCTCGTGCTATCGCCAATCGTCCCAAGGTTCTTCTCATGGACGAACCTTGTTCAGCCCTCGATCCTATTGCCACTTCGCGTATCGAAGAGCTCATCAACGAGCTAAAGAAGGAATATACCATCGTCATCGTGACTCACAACATGCAGCAGGCCACCCGCTGTTCCGATTTCACTGGTTTTTTCTACTTGGGACGGATGATCGAGTTCGGCAAGACCAAGCAGATTTTTTCCAGCCCATTGAGTAAGCGAACAGAGGACTACATCACCGGGCGTTTCGGCTGATCGGGGGGTCTTGATGACTAAGTTTTCTCAGAGCAACTTTCGTGCGGGCGTGGTGCGGTGGCCTGAAGAAAAGATGAGATTTTTTTTTAGGGGCAAGACGCCCTGTCTGGGTAAATTCGCCAAATTAAAAGGGCGGCAGTCTTTCCTTTCTGGGTTGACGTGAGAGAGGAGAAAGTATTTCCGAGATTCATGGCTTCCCCATCACCTAAAAAAGAATCCATTCTCCTTATTGAGGATGAGCCCGATGTGCGGGACTTGGTCCGCCTGCACCTGCGTCAAGCGGGATTTCGGGTTCTCGAAGCCGGAGATGGGTTGACCGGGCTCCAGTTGGCGCAGCGGGAGCACCCTCACGCCATTGTCCTCGACATGATGTTGCCGG
>CAXMPH010000155.1:0-3849 GCA_964195055.1 uncultured Chthoniobacterales bacterium
AAACGACCTTTTTGATCTGATGAACTGGCGAACTTCAACCTTGCACCCTCACCGCTGGGTTTTGCACCATGGGAGGCAGATCCAACCCACAGAGAAAAGTTGATATTTTCAACAGTCTTTTTGGGTAAGTAATGGGTAAACGTCCGTGAGCCCGCTTAGATACTAGGCCGACTATGCCTTTCTAATCCGTTGGTCGGTGGTTCAAATCCACCCGGGCGTGCCCCCCGCTGCCGTGAATAACTCCACCGCCCCTCACTCCACCCGACGCTACGCCTGGATAGTGGTGGCCTTGCTCTTCCCCGTGGCCATGCTCAACTACCTTGATCGGCAGATGATCGCCGCCATGAAGGTCTCGGTCATGAGCGATGTCACCGGGATGGAGCTCGATGCCCAGTGGGGCTACATGCTGGGCCAATTCAAGTGGGTCTACGCCTTCTTCAGTCCTATCGGCGGGTACATTGCCGACCGCTTCAGCCGAAGGGGTACCATTTGCGCCAGCCTGCTGGTCTGGTCCTTCATCACCTATCTCACAGGACAGGTAACCTCCTACGATCAACTCCTTTGGACGCGCACCCTCATGGGCCTGAGCGAGGCCTTTTATATTCCAGCAGCACTCGCCCTCATCTCTGACTACCACCGTGGCCCCACCCGCTCCCGCGCCACCGGAATCCACCAGATGGGGATTTATTGCGGGGTCATCCTCGGCGGCTTTGCCGGCTACGCCGCCGACGCTCCCTCCCTAGGATGGCGCTGGGCCTTCGACTTCACCGGTTTGATCGGAATCCTTTACGCCATCCCTCTCTTTCTTATCTTAAGAGATGTCCCCCGAGACTACGGGAAAACTGGGGACCAGCCCTCCGCCTTCTCTTCCGCTCGGGAACTTCTGACTAATATGTCGTTCCTTCTTCTGGTGCTCTATTTCACCCTCCCCGCTTTAGCGGGGTGGATTGTTCGCGACTGGATGCCGGCCATCCTCCAGCAAAGCTTCGACATCAGCCAAGGCCTCGCCGGGGTATCGGCAACTCTCTACTGGCAGGGTGCCGCCATTTTGGCCGCCTTGGGTGGTGGATGGCTTGCCGATCGATGGATGCGACACAGCGACCGAGGACGCATCTACGTCAGCGCTCTCGGGATGGCCCTGATCATCCCTGCCCTCTTTGGGGTGGGCAATGCCCCGGCCTTGGGATCCTTCGGCTTGGCCATTTTTTCCCTGATCATCTTTGGCATCGGCTGGGGCTGCTTTGATATTAACAACATGCCCATTCTCTGCCAAATTGCCCGACCTCAGGTCCGAGCTACCGGCTACGGGATAATGAACTTTGTCAGCATCAGCTGCGGCGGCTTGGCTGATTGGGGATTTGGGGCGATGCGCGACCGCCAAGTACCCCTCAACGCTATTTTCGGCGTCTTCGCTGCTTGCTGCGCTGTCTCCGTCATCCTCGTCCTGCTCATCCGTCCTCGCCCATCCGAGAAACCCAACTAAGCGGGAGAAGAGTGTCTACTTTTTCTTTGCCCCGACTTTGACCGGGTCAATGCCCTTGGGAAATTTCGTCCGGTCGTCGTAGATGGCGTCGGTGAAATCCACCTCAATCAGCGGTGTCTCCACCCCAGAAAGGTCTGCCCCACGCAAGTCGGCCCGCTGAAAGTTGGCCTCTTTCAATTTAGTAAAGCCCTTAGCATTGCGGAGGTTGGCCCCGCGGAAGTTGACCGACTCGATTTCCACCTGCTCGAAATCCGTCCCCTCAAGGTTGGCCCCGTTGATCGTCACCAGGTGCAGCCTCGTGCCATCACGGAAGGTGGCCCCACGAAGATTGGCTCCCGCCAGATCGCACTGGACGAAGGTGGCATGCTCAAAATCTACCCCCTCAAAGTTAGCCCCGTTGAGGCGGGCCTGATAAAACTTCCCCCGGATCGTCCCTTTGCTGGTGAAGTCATCACCCGACATCCATTGGCGGGTGAACTCGGGAATATCTTCGGCAGGGGCACCTTCGACAAAGAAAGAAGCTGCGGCAACCGAAGCCATCAAGGTAAGAGGAAAGAGACGCGTCATCTGAGAATTGATAAGGTTAGCTGGGTAGCTAGGGCAAAGCATTTTTAACCCACCCACAATGTGATCAGAGATCGTTGGCCTCGACCGTGTGATCAAGGTGGAGCACCGCCAGAGCTCGCTTGACCAAGGCCCGTCCGCTTTCCTCCTCATCCAAGACCACAATATCCGCCCCGATCTCCGCTAATTTGATCGCTTCAGAATCAAACTTGGTCCGCGCCATCACTGCGATAGCAGGATTTTTCTCCCGAACATAGCCCAAGGCCATTTCCACGGCCGGCGTCGCTGGAAAGGTGAAGGCAACCAGCTTGGCCCGCTCGATCCCACACAGGTCCCACACTTCGCGCTGAGCCGCATCGGCAAAGAGAGCCGGTTGCCCATCACTGTGCAGCTTTTGAATAGTGTGGGCATTGAGATCCACCACCAGTGAAGGCACCCCTTGAGCAGAAAGGGAGGCAACCAAGGCCTGCCCCACCGGACCGTAGCCACAGACAACCGCATGGTCAGACAATTCCTGCACTGGACGGCCCGTGCCCTGCACCGGATGACGGCGCTGGAGAAACTCGGGGAAGTAAAACTCCAGCCATTGTCCCACCGGCGCCGCAAAACGCATCAAAACTGGGACCAAGGCCATCGAAAGAGCCATGGCAGCCAGCAGTGGCTGATTGGCGGCCCCCGGCCAGGTGGTCAACTGGGTGGTCTTTCCCATAAGAACGAGGGAGAACTCACCCGCGCTTCCCAGTCCAATCCCGGCAACGGTAGCGGCGCGCCAACTCAAGCCGAGCACCCGAGCGAGCAGACCCACCAGCAGGCTTTTCCCGAGGATCAGGCCCACCGCCACCGAAAGAACGAGAGCCCAGTCCTTGATCAGCGGCTCGATTTCGATACCCAGCCCGACCGAGACAAAGAAAATGGTGAGGAAGAGATCCTTGATCGGGGCGATGTCCGAAAGAATGCGGTGCTTGTACATGCACTCACTAACCGCCAGACCCGCCACGAAAGCTCCCAAGACAACGCTCAGCCCCATCAAAGAAGCGAGAAGGGCCACTCCCATACAGAGACCCACGACGGAAAGGGTGAAGAGTTCCCGACTGCGGGTCAAAGCCACGGCGTGGAGCACCCGAGGAATGACATGGCGAGCCAACAGCACCGCGATAACAATGAAGGCCGCCCCCTTGGCTACCACCCCAACTAAGACCGAGCCCAAGGCCTCTCCCCCACTCCCCGTGGCCATGATAGCTGGGAGAATGACCAAGAAAAAAATGATGAAAACATCCTGAAAAATCGCGATACCTAGGGCCAACCGTGCCCCAGCACTCGCGGCAATCCCCATGTCTTGATAAAGTTTGACGCTAATCGCGGTGGAACTCAGGGCACAGGCCACCGCCACGACAACCACTTGTGGCGAGGAAAAATGAAAGTAAGCCAAGGTGGCCGCCCCCGCCCCTAATATGGACAGGACCATCTGGACCGATCCACCGAGAAAAGCGTAGCGCCGGAGGTGCTTGAGTTCACCGAGAGAGAATTCCATCCCCAGAACAAAAAGCAGGAGCATGATGACGTAATCGGACATCGTCGCCACCGTTTCTCGGGCACTTTCCCCCGCGACGGACTGCAGTAGTCCGGTGTTGGCAATGGCCACACCACAGAGGAAATAGGCCACCAGCAGCGACTGGCGCAGACGGAGCAAGACGAGAGAGACAGCCACCACCCCAACCAGCATCAGCGCCAGCAGGGCAAACATCGGACTGACATCGGCGGAGGCAAGCAACATCGTACCATCCTGACGGAAAAGTACCGCC
>CAXMPH010000156.1:0-3577 GCA_964195055.1 uncultured Chthoniobacterales bacterium
TCGGGCTCAAGGCGACAACCAATGAAGGCCTCGGCGCCATCGGACGAGGCGAAGGGATGGCTGCCATGGCCGTAACTTCTATCCAACTCCCCTAAATCGATGGCCCTCCAGTTCTACAACACCCTCACCCGCGGGATCGAACCGTTCGCACCGCTGGCTCAAGACGGACGGACCGTCAAAATCTATACCTGCGGCCCTACGGTCTACAACCACGCTCACATTGGGAATTTCCGAGCCTATCTCTTCGAAGATCTGCTGCAGCGCCACCTCGAGTACCGAGGATATCTTGTGGACCGCGTCATGAATTTAACCGATGTAGACGACAAGACCATCCGGGGTGCTCGAGAGAAAGGGGTCCCACTGGCTGAGTTCACTGCCCCGTTTAAAGAGGGGTTCTTCGCCGATCTCAAGTCTCTCTACATCAAACCAGCAGGAAGCTTCCCTTGCGCAACGGAGCCGCAACATATCGCTCGGATGATCTCCATGATTAAGCAGCTGATTACCTCTGGTCACGCCTACGAGGCCGACGACCACTCGGTCTACTTCCGTATCGCCAGCTTCCCTCCCTACGGAAAACTAGCGCACCTTAACCTCGAGGAACTTCGTCCCTCCGGTCGCGTCCAGTCTGATGAGTACGAGAAGGAGAGCATCGGCGACTTTGCCCTCTGGAAGACCCACCAAGAGGAAGACGGCGAGGTAGCCTGGGACAGCCCGTGGGGTAGAGGTCGTCCGGGCTGGCACATCGAATGCAGTGCCATGGCGATAGGACTCCTCGGCAACCAAATCGATATCCACTGCGGTGGCGTCGATAATATCTTTCCTCACCACGAGGCAGAAATTGCTCAGACAGAGTGCTGCACCGGTGAAAAATTCGTTAAGCTCTGGATGCACTGTGCCCACCTCATGGTAGATGGTCGTAAAATGGCCAAGTCCTTCGGAAATTTTTACACTTTGCGAGATCTCCTAGACAAAGGTTGGAGCGGTCGTGAAGTACGCTATGTCCTCTTGGCGGCCCACTACCGCTTACCCCTCAACTTCACCCTCGAAGGACTAGCCGGTGCCCGCAGCGCCCTCCAGCGACTCGACGCTTGGCAGCAGAGGCTCTTAGAGAGAGCCCTCCCTGCCATCCGGAGCGAATCTTATCCGGCCGCGGAAGAAGACAAGTTTGGGCTGGCCTTGGATGACGACCTCAATATCTCCGCCGCTCTTGGCTGCCTCTTCGATCTGGTACGTGAGTCCAACCGAGGCATGGATACCAACGAACTTACTCCCGAGCAGGCTCGCGGCCTTCTCGACTACTGGCATCGGCTCAACACCGTTCTTGTCATCCAACCAGAGACAGTTGAAGTTCCCTCAGATATCTCCGCTCTCGCGGAGGAACGCCAAGTTGCCCGAAACGACAAAGACTGGAGACGGAGCGATCAGCTCAGAGACGAATTAATTAAAAAAGGCTGGAGCGTTAAAGACACCAAGCAAGGCACCAAACTGACCCGAACCAACCTATGAAATTTTCTCCTCAAGACTACCTCGACCTGACCCGCACGGATCACCGGTCACTTTTCGAGAAGGTATCCCACGTCTGGGAAGCCCTCCCCCTCATCTCCTCCTATCTCCAGTTCCGTCTCAAGCCAGCCATTCACGGGAAACAGATCGGGCGTCCCTTTGTCAGCAATGCCGTCTACATCGGCCACGGCACTATTATTGAACCAGGAGCGGTGATCAAGGGGCCAGCCTGGATCGGCGATCGCTGCCAAATCCGAGCCGGTTGTTATATCAGAGAAAATGTTATTGTGGGCAATGACACCGTCTTGGGGAATTCCTGTGAGTTCAAGAATTGCATCGTCTTTGATGAAGCCCAAATACCACATTTCAATTACGTCGGTGACTCCATCTTGGGATTCAAGGCCCATCTCGGAGCAGGTGTGATTCTGTCCAATGTGCGTCTCGACCGCGCCGAAGTGAGGGTACGAACTTCCGAGGGTGCCGAACCGACCGGACTGCGAAAGTTTGGGGCCATCATCGGCGACCGAGCCGAAATCGGCTGCCATGCCGTGCTCAGCCCGGGAGCAATCATCGGCCGCGATGCTATGGTCTACCCTGGCACCCAGTGGACGGGGATCCTACCGGAGGGCAGCACCGCCAAACTGCGCCAGCAGATTGAAGTGGTGCCGAGAACTTAGCTAAGCCTCACGGGAGGATCAAACTACCCTCCACTCGAAGTCGGAGGGGCCACGACAAAGACAACTCTTCCCTTTCCCCCGAAATGACCAAGGGAAAGTTTTGGACTCCCCCCTGCCGCAAAAGAATACGATGGAGGGATGAAGTTTCCCTAAGAGGTCGCGCTGACCGAGATTATCAGGCCGAGCGGCGGCGGCGCTTGACGCCCAGCATGGCGAGGTTGCGCTTGAGACTACCCTCTAAAGAGGCAGCTTCTTCGTCGCTCATGGTGGAACTGTTAGCCAACGCCGTCTGGGCACGATCGATTGCCTTGGAGACGGCGTCCTCATCAATTTCATTCTCCCGGGCAACTAGGTCAGTCAGGACGGAAATACGACCAGGGGTGATCTGGGCGAATCCCTCTCCGACCGCGGCATAGTGGATTTTGCCGTCTGCCATCACCGCCATTTCCCCCGGTTCCAGCATGGTCATGACTGGTTCGTGGTTTGGCAGCACTCCGATTTCACCGGAAGTGGTTGGCAAGACAACCTGATCCACCTCCGCCGAGGTGGAAACCCCTGCCGGTGAAACAATTTCGAAATGGATTTTTCCGGGCACTTATTTGGTGAGGGTCTCGATACCGCCCTTCATGTAGAAGTTCTGCTCGGGAACATCGTCGTATTTTCCATCTAGGATATCCTTGAATCCCTTCACCGTGTCTTCCGTTTTAACGTATTCACCCTTGGTTCCGGTGAAGATTTCGGCAACGTGGAAGGGTTGGCTAAGGAAGCGCTGGATTTTACGAGCACGGTAAACGGTCTTTTTGTCTTCTGGGCCAAGCTCGTCCATCCCAAGAATGGCGATGATATCCTGCAAATCCTTGTAGCGCTGAAGGACGCGCTGAACCCCGCGGGCCACATCGTAGTGCTCCTGTCCCACGATCTCTGGCGCGAGGGCTTTCGAGGTCGAGGCAAGCGGATCAACCGCGGGATAAATGCCCAACTCGGCAATGGAACGCTCGAGTACGATGGTTGAGTCAAGGTGGGCAAATGTTGTGGCCGGGGCTGGATCCGTCAAATCGTCAGCAGGAACGTAAACCGCCTGCAGTGAAGTGATCGATCCCTTCTTCGTCGAGGTGATCCGCTCCTGCAGCATGCCCATTTCGGCGGCCAAGGTGGGCTGGTAGCCCACCGCCGAAGGAGTCCGGCCAAGGAGGGCAGAAACCTCTGAACCAGCCTGGGAGAATCGGAAAATATTATCGACGAAAAGCAGAACATCCTGATTTTTCTCATCACGGAAGTACTCAGCCATTGTTAAAGCTGTTAAACCTACACGCATACGCGCTCCTGGAGGTTCATTCATTTGACCATATACTAATGCTACTTTAGATTCTACGAAATTACTTTCATTAATTACGCCA
>CAXMPH010000156.1:3587-3847 GCA_964195055.1 uncultured Chthoniobacterales bacterium
TCCTTTTTGTCGATAATCCCGGCCTCGCACATTTCGTTGTAGAGATCATTGCCCTCACGGGTGCGCTCGCCCACCCCGGCAAAAACTGAATATCCGCCATGCCCCTTGGCAATGTTGTTGATCAACTCCATGATGATCACGGTTTTGCCTACGCCTGCTCCGCCGAAAGCGCCGCTTTTTCCGCCCTTGGTAAAGGGACAGATAAGGTCAATGACCTTGATACCTGTCTCGAGAATGTTGGCCTCGGTGTCCTGATCGAC
>CAXMPH010000157.1:0-3837 GCA_964195055.1 uncultured Chthoniobacterales bacterium
CCACCCGAGGACTCCACCGCATCACCCCCGAAAGATCGGCATATCCCTCGTCAATCGAACCCACTTCGACCAGCGGGGTGTAATCATGGAGGAGGGAAAACATCATCCGGGAGAAGCGCTCGTATTTGTCGTAATCTCCGGGAAGAATAATCAGGTGGGGACACACCTTGCGCGCCCGTGCTGTTGGCATCGGGGTGTAAACCCCCAGCCGCCTTGCCTCATAACTAGCCGAAGCAATGATGCCCCTCCTCATCCCCCCGACCGCCACCGCCTTGCCCCGCAGGCGCGGCTGGGAAGCCACCTCACAACCGACAAAGAAGGCATCTGCGTCCAGATGCAGCGCCGATCTTCTCTGAGGTTTTGTTTTCACCTCCACGGATTTACCACAAAAGACCACTACTGTTCAAATGTTCAGTATAAAGCCTTGGGGCGGATTATCTTTACCAGAGACAGACTTGGGCTCGAAACAAATTTCCGCCCTAACCGGATAAAGAAATAGGGAAAAGTTCCTAGACCATGCTCATAAGATTGGCTCCGTACCCGCTCTCCTGACTCGAAATAGCACCCTCTCCGTGCTTGTCTTGCCTCCACTGGGGAAAGTCGTCCAAGAACTCCCAAAGCTCCTAGAGAAAACCAGCTAAGCACCTCCTTTTCCTCTGCCATCTTCTTTCGTGTTTATCGACTTCATCAACAGCCTCTCCCTCTCGCCCTTCGACTGGGGGATGATCATTCTAGGAGCCCTTCTCATCGGCATGAGCAAGGGGGGCCTACCCGGCACCGGCTCTATCACTATCTAGTTGTATACCCAGACCTTCGGAGCCAAGGAGTCGGTCGGCATCTTATTACCCGTTCGCATCGTGGCAGATATCTATGCCGTTATTGTTTATCGACGCCATGCCGATTTTGCCATGGTGAGAAGGTTGGCAGCGCCCTTAGTCATAGGAGCGATCCTCGGAGCAGCCCTCTTCAACGGGATTCCCGCCGATCAATTCAGGCGGGTCATCGGCCTTCTCTTGGTCCTCATGGTTGTCTTTCACTTTATCCCAAGAGCGAAAGGCAAACCCCCGACCGGACCAGTCGAACGAATCTTCAGCTTGAGATCGCGGTTGTGCTCCCGACTGGCGGTGACGATGGATCCATCGCCAGTGACCACGGTAGCCTCCACCAGCGAAGCGAGGGTCAATCCGAAACACTTACCGACGTAGCCGAAACCACCGCCGGAGAGTTGTCCCCCCATCGCTACGGTGGGACAATCCCCTCCCGGAAGAACGTAGCTCACCCCAGCCGGCGCTTGATTGACCGACAGGTTGGTCGCCGTCGGCATAAGTTTGAGCACCCCGTCCCCAAGCGACACCCGATGGAGATGACGAAGGTCCAGCATCACCGTATTATTCTTAGACCGAGAAGGCATCGAAACTGTGGCCTCCCGAACGGGCGATATACCCGCGTACTGGTCTGAGTTGCCCACTGCATCACCTTGGCTATCTCTTGGACATGGGTCGGCCGCACCACCATCGCCGCTGGCTTCCGGAGACGACCAACCGGAGAAAAAACCTGACGCCCCGCCTCCCACATCGGAGACTCGATTAGTCCGACCCGTTCAGGTAAAAGCTGATTAAGCTCGGCAATGCTTTTAGCGTTCATAAATCTAAAAAATAAGAAAAACCTTCAAAAGAAACTAAAGTCGTACTAAGCATCTGCCGACAATCCCCTACAACCCTAATCTCGGCATGAGCCTAATCCTTCGGCACTTCTTTTGCAAAAGCCCTCCCAAGACCTCGGCCAAACCGGGGCGAGGTCTCCTTTCCTGCCCCATCCTACTCATCTTGATCTGCCTCTTTCCCTTGTCCTTATTCTCAACCGAGCCGGCCGAGATTTTTCCGGCCACGACCACGACCACCACGGTGGAATCCTACCGGTGGGCCCGCCGCCCCCTTCTTATTTTTGCAGAGAGGACCGAGCAATCGCAGATTCAGCGCGCCCTCTTAAAGAAGCACACCGCCGCCTTGGCCGAACGCGATGTGGTGGTTCTCATCGATGCCGACCCAGCCAACCAGACGGCCCTCCGGCAAAAGTACCAGCCGAAGGGATTCGAGGTCCTCTTGCTCGGTAAGGATGGGTTGATCAAGACCCGCCAATCCACCCCCGTCACGGCAGAAGAGCTCTTCCGAGTCATTGATGCCATGCCGATGCGGGCGAGAGAGATGAAACCCAAGGAACCTTCCTCCTGAGGCGAGCCGAAGCCCTTCTTTTTCGCTCTGCTTTCGAGAGAGAACTCCCTTCTCAACCCGCCCAAACCTAACTGAGGGGCGCCGCCGCCAAGCCCCTCTCTACCACCTCGAGTCCCTCCATCAGCTGCTCCTCGGTCGCCACCAGAGGAATAAGGAAGCGCAGGACATTGCCATGAGTGCCGCAAGACAAGGTAATCACCCCATTTTGGTAGTTATGCTTCACCAGGGCAACCGTCGCCGCCTTGTCCGGTTCCTTGGTCGTCCTATTTTTAACCAATTCTAAGGCCAGCATGGGACCCAAGCCCCGAATCTGTCCGATTTGAGGAAACTTTTCCATCCAAGACTCTAATCGGTCTTTCAAAAGTCTCCCTAGATGACGGGCGTGGTTGAGAGTCTCTGGATCATCAAATTTCTTGAGGACAGCCAAAGCGGCGGCACAGGCCACAGGGTTGCCAGCGTAGGTGCCACCGACCCCACCCAATCCCACCGCATCGAGAATCTCGGCTTTGCCCACCACCGCAGAAAGGGGCAAGCCATTAGCCAAACCCTTAGCTAGAACAAGCAGATCGGGGGTTACCCCCAGCTGCTCCGCGGCAAATAGTGTCCCAGTCCGACCGAAGCCGGTCTGAACCTCATCAAAGATGAGGACCGCCCCATGGGCATCGCACCAGCGGCGGAGCATACGCAAAAACGGGGCCGGGACTGGGTTGAACCCGCCCTCGCCGGTGACCGGCTCAATGATCACCGCGGCCACATTGGTCTCCCCCACATCAGTGTGGGCCACCTCCTCAAAACGGCCGAAGGCCTCCTGACAGAGACAGCGTGAGAGAGGGCAAGGGGAGCTATCTCGGCAGGTGACACCACCCTCTCCCACCCCCGGCCAGCGATAAAAGTCCGGAAACGGTGCCCGATAGATTTCCGAGGGAAAAGGCCCGAACCCGCTCCGGTAAGGGTTGGCCTTAGCGGTCAGTCCCATCGCCATGTAAGTGCGTCCATGAAAAGCCTGCCCAAAACAAATTACCGCCTGGCGCTTGGTGTAGGCGCGGGCAAATTTGACCGCATTCTCCACCGCCTCGGCTCCCGAATTAACCAAAAAGGTTTTCTTAGGAAAGTCCCCCGGGGTGAGCTCATTGAGCTTTTTCGCCACCTCGACATAGCCTGGGTAGGCCACCACATTGATGCTGGTGTGGATAAAGTGATCCACTTGGGACTTCACTGCCTCCACCACCGAGGGCTCGCCATGTCCGAGATTGGTCACACCGATACCGCAGGCAAAATCAAGGAAGGTGTTACCATCCACATCAGTGATGGTCGCCCCCTTGGCGCTCTCAGCTACCAGCGGAGTGGTATGAAACGGGCCCGGGGCCACCTCCTTGACTCGCTCCTCAAAAATCGCTTGGCTGCGCGGTCCAGGAATAGGGGTTTGGAGAAAAATAGAAGACATCGTCGAGCTCTAAAGTACCGCAGGAATCTCCCGCGTCCAAGCAAACCGGCGCCCCATCCCATCGGCAAACCATCCCTTGCCAGGTCCAGTTGGGGGGAGAATATCTAAAGAGGGGAAGACCTCTAGAGCAAGGACTTTTCCTCGTTCCAGCGGAGCCAGATC
>CAXMPH010000158.1:0-1731 GCA_964195055.1 uncultured Chthoniobacterales bacterium
TGCCTGACCAACTCCGTCTCGTCCGCTTACTCGGACAGGCTTTGAGGGGGCTCTCCTCGGTCGACGAGACAACCGAGGCCCTCCTCTATCGACAGGGGTTTAGCGAAAATTTTTTCCGGTGCTTTGCCCGTCCATTCTTTGGTGGTGTTCTCCTCGACCCCTCTCTTCAAGTCAGTGCCAAGCTATTCTTGAACTACTTGCGTCAGTTTTTTAGGGGACGTGCCTTTCTGCCCTCGGATGGAATGAGGGCTCTTCCGGCCCAGCTGGCTCATTCTTTGCCGTCCTCCTCTCTTCGCTACGGTGCGGCCGTTCGTGAAATCCTTTACTGCGGAACCGCCGTGAGAGGGGTTGTCCTGCAGGATGGCCAGTTCTTGCCCTCGGATGTTCTTGTCCTAGCCACAGATGAACCGGCCGCTTGCCGGTTGCTGGGAAAGGGATCCCCCCGTTTGGCTGAGGCTACGGCGGTGCATTACTTTAGTGCCGACCGTGCTTTCTATCAAGGTGGCTGGCTCTGTCTGCCTCCGCGGGTCGAGGCCAACCCGGTGCTGCACGCTGCTCTGGTTACTAATGTGGCTCCGGCAATGGCCCCCCCAGGGAAGCATCTTTGGAGTGTGACCGTCTTGCCTGATCATCCCCAGGCCAGTGATGCCAATCGGGTGGCGAACGAGGTGGCATCTTGGTTCGGTGCCAGAGCGGAGGAACTTCGTCCTCTCGATTTTATCCGCGTTGCCTACGCGGTGCCGCGGCAACCACCCGGCTCCCAGAATGATCCCCCAGCGTGGGGACGCTTGCCCGGCGGCGTCCTTGTTGCCGGTGACGCTGTTGCGGGGGCAAGTATCGACGCTGCCATGACCAGTGGAGAGGTGGCCGCGGAAAAAGTGATTTCGTCCCAAGCTGCTACCTGATTCTCTATGGTCTTCCCGCTATGACAAAAAAGCTTTTACTCACAATTTTTCAGGTGGCGGTAACCGTCGGCCTGCTTTGGTGGGTTTTTCATGACCCAGAGCGGCGCCATGAAATGGCTGGGGCACTTAAACTGGCCGATTGGTGGTGGCTCCTTTTCGGGGTGGTGGTCTTTTTCGGGTGCACCCTGTTGGCGACGGCGCGTTGGGTCATCCTCCTTGCGGTGCAGGGAATCCGGCTGGGTTGGTGGAAATCGTGGCAGCTTTTCATGATCGGAATGTTTTTCAATCTCTTCCTGCTCGGCTCTACCGGTGGGGACGTGGTTAAGATGTTTCTCACGATGCGGGAGGCTCGTGAAAATCGGGCGGCGGCCCTTCTTAGCGTTTTCATGGATCGGGTCATCGGTATGTTGGCCCTCATTTTTCTCAGTCTGGGCTTTCTCTATTTTCGCTACGATTTGCTGATTAAAACGGAGGGAAGCTCGGCCCTGCTCACCGTCCTTCTCTGGCTTCTTGCTGCCGCCCTTGTAATTATCGTGGGGATGTTTGCCGTCTCCGGGTTTGGTTGGGTCCATTTTCTTCCACTATGGACGCCCTTGCGGGGGCGCATCATCGAAATTTCTGCGGCCTGTCATCTCTACGCTCGGGGATGGCGATGGACAATCTGGGCTTTCCTCATTTCTTTTCCCCTCTTTGGGCTGTTTTTTACCACCTTTTATTGCGCGGCGAGGGCTTTCACGGACCAGCTGGGGATACTGGATATCTTCTCCGTCATGCCGATTGTCGCGGTGATCACGGCGATCCCGATTAGTGTGGCTGGGATCGGCTT
>CAXMPH010000158.1:1741-3820 GCA_964195055.1 uncultured Chthoniobacterales bacterium
GGAGTTATTGCCGCGATTGCCACTCTTATTTCTGTCACCGGATTTCTCATCAATACGGTAGGTAGCTTGGCCGGGGGCCTCGTCTTTCTCTTTTACCGATCCTCCAATCGTGAGGCGATCAACTTCCAGGATATGGCTCGCGAGGTGGGCCAACTCGAGGGGAAGATCGAAGAGAAGGAATGAGTCTGCCTACGGTTGAGGCTAACTTTGCCATGACCGTGGACGGCAAGGTCTCGACGCGATGCTTTACCCCCTCCGGGTTCACTTCGGGGGCTGATCTGGGGCGATTGCTCGAAATCCGAGCGGGTGGGGACGCCCTGCTGGTGGGACGTCAAACACTGGAGACCGACAATATGTCGATGGGTTTGCCCTGGCCGAGTTTGCGCGAATTGAGGCTACGTCAGGGCAGGACAGCCGAGCCGCTGCGGGTCATATTTTCCAATCAGGGGAATCTGCCGCGATCACTCAAAGTCTTTCGCACCCCGGGGGCCCCCATCGTGGTCTTCACCACCAAGGCCATGCCAGCTCGGACTCTGGCTTGGTTAGAAAAGCGAGCCGATGTGAGGGTCGAAGCGCGGAGGAAGACAGTCCATCTACGCCGAGCGCTCGAGGTTTTGGCCTCCGACTATGGGGTGGGGTGCGCTGTTTGTGAGGGTGGTCCGACTTTACTGGCGGGATTGGTCAAAGAGGGCTTGCTGCGAAGGTTGCACGTTACCTTTGCCCCACTGATTTTTGGTGGGGCGTCGGCCCCGACCTTGCTTGGTCCAGCCTTCTCATCCTTGCTCACTCGTTCGGTGCCCCTTCGTCTAGAGGCGTTCGAGGTTAAGGGCGGTGAAGGTTACGCTCGTTATCGGGTGGGAGCGCGCCGAGCTACCCGCTAAAGTTGCCCAGATTTCTCTAGAACCGCTTGGGCCGCGGCCTTGCCGGAAAGCCAAGCGCCCTCAATTTTTCCGCCGGCGATGGCATCCCCAGCCAAGACCAGCGGAGCTGGAACGTCCCAATAGCGAACCAGCAACGGCGGATTGTCCCCTCTTTGCCCGAGGGCATACCTCCAGCGTTGCAGGAAAAATGATTCTGGGGAGGAGAGGTCTTCCCCTGTAATTTCACTGGCCGCCCCGAGAAGTAGGTTGGCTATATTCTGGTGGTCGGCCTGAAAGTGCCTCTCGCTGGAGGCCGTGGAGGCATGAATGGTGAGGATGGTGCTGTCTCGGTGGAGGCTTGGACGTTTTGAGCTGTCGTGACCGATCCATGAGATGACTGGGTGTTCTAGGGCTTGGATACCTAGCCAGGGCAATGGTCGTCTGGGGTAGCGTACCGCGAGGGCGAGGCAGGGAGACATCTGGCAAGCAAGGAGGGCGTCTGCGGCGACTGGGGCCGCATCTTGGAGGAGGGCGGCGGACTGAGCGGGTGGTGGGGTGAGGATGAGGGTAGGAGCGGAAAAGCTGCGTCCGTCCGCGCTGCGGGCGGTCCAGAGTCTCTCTCTCGCCTCGAGCGTCGTTACCGGAGTCTCGCGGAGCACCCATGTTGGGTCAGGGCCAGCTAGGTCGTGACCGAGGGAGGACATACCATTGAGGCAGGCGTAGCGTGGGTGTTTGTCGCGCGCCGGAGGTACGAGCGTTCCCGCACTATGACGGTGAAAACCTTGGGCCCAAGTGAAGCAGACATTGTCGGTCAGCCATTGCTCTACTTGGGCACGGAAGGCCGGCGATCGGGCGGTAAAGAACTGAGCCCCGTGGTCGACTGGACGATTGTCCCAGCGACGAGTCGCTGCCCGTCCGCTCAGCCCTCGACTTTTTTCTAAGAGAATAACCTCTTTTCCGCTGGCGCGAAGTTCGCGGGCGGCGGTCAGTCCGGCAATGCCCGCGCCAAGGATGAGAACGTCTGCGCTTAGCTTGGGTGAATCGTTTTTTGAAGACATGAAAAAGACCAGAGAACTGAAACTTAAGCTAGATGCTCTTCCAGCTGATTTAAAAGTCGAGATTGTCCACTTATCTTCGATCAGTATGCAGGAGGAGGCAGTACTTCACCGGGGCGGGGTGTTGAGTCGGTCCTTCTTCAGAGACAGGGAGTCCTCGGCTT
>CAXMPH010000159.1:0-3536 GCA_964195055.1 uncultured Chthoniobacterales bacterium
GATGAAGTTGCCAGACTTGTCCACCGCCAGAATGAACATCGGGGCCAGGCGACGATCACCCGAGTCGGGATTGATGTTGATCGTGCCGGTTACCCCGTTCAGTCCCTCGGTAGCGAGCACCGAACTAAGCAGCTTGGCGTAGTTCGTCGTCCCCGCGCGCTCCATCGCATCAAACAAAACTAGGGCGGAGTCATAGGCGAAGCTGCCCCATACGTCAGGAGCCTTGCCATAGGCCGCGATGTAGTCGGCGACGTACTGCTCGGCTCCAGGAAACTGCTGGGCTGCGGGCACGCCGGAGAAGTGACAACTCCTAGCGACCTCGACCCCAGTCTCCGTGACGAAGGCGTTATCGACATTGGCGAGATTCATGAAGCAGTCGGCCTGCTTGCTCGTCGGCAGGCTCTGGTTGGCCTGGTAGAGCGCTATGGCGATCTTGGCGCCGGCGGGGTAGTAAGTGCTGGAGTAGATGACATCGGGGTTGCTCGCCAAGGCCTGCTGCACCGAGTCCGTGTAGTCGCTGGCCTGGGCATCAATGCTGATCTTTACCACATCGATACCCCGCTTCTGCAGACCCTCGGCGGTGCTGTCGGCGACTGTTTTGGTGTAGGCAGAAGGATCCACTAACATGGTCACTCGCTTACTGGCGATGCCGGCGAGATAGGGCACCTCCACCGGTGAGGTCTGCCACACCATCGGCTGGGTTGTCGCGCCTAGGCCTTCGGTCTGGTTGGCCGAGGTCATCCGCATCGGCACGATCTTAGCGTCCATGTACAAGCCGAGATTGACTTGGCCAACCGAGGAGTTGTAAGGGCCAATCACCGCAACCGCTCCGGCCTCCTTGGCCTTGGTCACGGAAGATTCGGCGTAGGCCACGTCGGCACGGTCATCAAGGCCAGCGATGGTGACCTGGCGCCCCAGAACACCGCCGCGAGCATTGACCTGCCCTACCGCAAGCTTAGCGCCGCGCAAGATGTCATTTCCGTTGGCCGACTGCGGACCTGTCAGGGGTGCTTCCACGGCGATGACAATCGGATCCACCTCGCCACTGGGTGCCACGCTCTCCGCCGCCGCAGGAGCCGTCATGACGATAGTGGCGAGAACCAAAGTGATGAGCAGAGATGGCGCGAAGGCGCCAACCCGGATCATGATACGCCTCAACCAGTGGCACCTAGGAAATGTCTTTCGGCCATCCGGAGTATTGTCATGGAGTTTAAAGCCGAAGGGGTAAGTTTCCATACTCTGAGACTGGATTTACTGGATCCGTGGGTCAACAACCCTCTCACTTGCAATACCTAAGCTTAGAGCGTCTTGAGCTCAATATTTTGGGAATAGAGGATCAAAAGAGGAACCACCCCTGCCCTGCGTCTCTTCAATCGGAAGCGCCCTGGAGGGGCAGCTTGGACTCGCCTTCTACCCCGGGGCGTCACTGGCCGTCCCATCGAGCGATCAGGACGGACAGATTCTTGCTTGGAGGATCCCAAAGTGTGGAACCTCATGAGTTAGCAGTCGGCACGCCCGAGCCAGCGGGATAATCCTCCTCGCTGAACAATCCACCGCCAGATAATCCACCCAACAATCATACCCAGCAGTGCCCCCGCGGCGACATCAGAAACATGGTGCGCGTTGAGTTGCACCCGCGACCAGGCAATCGCCACTGCTCCGGCCAGCCCCAAGCTGCCCCACCCTTTCCGAGCAATAAACAGGGGGAAAAAGAACCCGAAAGCGCAGGCAGCATGCGAGGAGGGAAAGGACTGGTGGATGTGCCGTATACTGACCCACTCGCCATGATGGACTGTGCCATACCAACCATGAGACACCTCGTCGACCCGCGGACGCACTCTTCCCGCCCCTAGTTTTATGAGATTAGAAGTTAGCCCCGCCACCACCCCAGCCAGCAGCATGACGACGAGCACCCGTGTCCACTGACGTCGCCGTGTCCGCAGAGTAAAACCGAGAACCAGCAAGGCCGCTCCAAAAAGCCAGGGAAAGTCTCCGTAGCGGGAGAAGAATTTGGCGGTGTCTTTCCACCCTTTGCCAAAGCCATGGCGAACCGCTTCCAGCACCGGCTGATCCCAAAAAAAGAGGCCGGCGGCAAGCAGAAGAGCGGCGGCCAAGGAGAGGACAATCGTCCAGATCAGAGCAGATGCGGCACCTTTTATCATTCAAGGGATAGTGGCAGTCTCCTCGACAAACTCACGGCAAAAGATGGCCGACTAGCCGATGACGAAGCTCATTCTATCCCACCCAGGCGGCGCAGAGCCGCTGCCTCCGCCTTCGTCACAGGCATGACGCTGAGACGGGACTGCCGCAGCAGAGCTATCTCGGCCAAGCCCTCCGCCGTCTTGATCACCTCGAGAGAGACCGGGGTCTGAAACGATGTCACCGGCACAAGGTCAACACAGGACCAGTCACCCTTCTCTGCCGTGGAGTCCGGGTAAGCCTCTCGGACAACCTGCGCGGTGCCCATGACACTTTTCCCTTTGACGCTGTGGTAGTAAAAGACCATGTCTCTCGTCTTCATCGCCCGCAGATTATTGCGAGCCTGAAAGTTGCGCACCCCGGTCCAGGCGGTACCTCCATCACGGACAAACTTCTCCCACGGATAAGAGTCAGGCTCCTGTTTAACTAACCAATAATTCATGGCTCAACGATGACATCAGAGGGCAGCTTCCCCCCCAGAAAATCCTTAATATTCTGCACTGTCCCAAGATTCATCCGCTCGATGGCATCGACGCTATTGAAGCCGACATGCGGAGTGAAGAAGACATTGGGATGAGCCAATAGTTGACGGTTACTCATGATCCCCTGCAGTTCCTCCAGTCTCTCCTCCCGCAGGACGGGATCACCTCCAGGGGTAGACATGGCGTGAATCTTCTTGACGATCTGAGCTCCGATTATGCGCGAAGACTCTGCCCGAAAAACGGTCTCATCTTCAAGGACATCAAGGCCGACCCCACCAACATGGCCTGTTTTTAAGCCCTCGAGCAGCGCCTCGATGTCGACCAAGGCTCCTCGAGCCGTATTGATCAAGACAAAGCCCGGTTTGCACATGGCCAAGCGCCTCGCTCCCAACAGCTGCCTCGTTGAAGGAGTCAGAGGAACGTGCAGAGTAATGATGTCCGAGGACTGGAGCAGCGCCTCCAGTCCTCGGTAGTCAAAGTGCAGTTTTTCTGCCAGCGCCTCATCCACTTCCTTATCGTAGGCAAGGCAGCGCAAGCCGAAGGCCCGAGCAATCGGAATGACCATGCGCCCAACCCGACCCGTGCCGACAACTCCGAGAGTCTTTCCCCTCAGTTCCTGACCCCGCAATCTCTCGGTCGCTCCGCGGCCATGATTTTTTGTCTCAAGACATTGCCGCAGACGTCGCGCCACCCCGAGCATGAGAGCAAAGGTATGCTCTGCCACGGTGGCCGCCCCATAATCTGGAACGTGAACTAGAATCACCCCCGCTTTTTGGGCCACCTCTAGGTCGAGGTGATCAACCGCGGAAGAGCGGGACGCGACCAACTTAAGGGCGGGGTGGGCATGGAAGAAAT
>CAXMPH010000159.1:3546-3789 GCA_964195055.1 uncultured Chthoniobacterales bacterium
AGACGGAGACAATCTCTGCGTCCGCTGGAACTTCCTCGATCGACTCCACAAATTGGACATCATGCTCCGCTAGACTTTCCCCGAAAAACGACTGCTCGTCGTCCTCGGTCTCAACAAAAACAATTTTCATATTGAAGCCTAGGGAAGGAATGCCTTTGCCCCCGCGGCGAGCTCAGAGTGTAATCACTGCTTAAATTATGAGACGAGGTCTATTTATTACTTTTGAAGGCTCCGAGGGATGCG
>CAXMPH010000160.1:0-3780 GCA_964195055.1 uncultured Chthoniobacterales bacterium
ACGCCGCCGCCGATGCTGATGTCTTCAGCGACAATGGATCAACTCTGACCGGCCGTGGCTTTGTCTACGCCGCCACCGCGACCAACCCTGCTCCGGAGATCGGCGGAATTGGGGTGGAACAGGTAGAAGATCCCGCGGCAACGACTGGGGCCTACACCGCCAACCTCTCAAGCCTGCTGGCGGGGACCTCCTACTCCATCGCCGCCTACGCCACCAATGGCGAGGGAACGACCTACTCAACCACCCAGACCTTCACCACCGATTCACCGGCCGCCTCCTTCACGGGTTTGGGGATTAGCTGGAGCTTGAACAACTTCGACGGCACCTTCCCCAGCGGTTGGAACGGACTCAGCTCGGGTGGTGCCAACGCCTTCGGGGGTGATTGGGGAAGTGGAAGCTCGGCCGGATACCGCGGCAACGTCAGCGATCCTGGTGTCCTCGGTTACCAGCACACCTCGTCAAGCGGCACTTTGGAAGTCGGAGTCACCCTCGTCAACGACACTGGGTCCACCATCGATACTCTCTACGTCGCCTATCTCGGCAGGGTTTCCCGCACCGGAGAACAGAATGATCCTGCTTGGGCCGTCGATCTCGATGGCACCATCATTGAGGACCTCGCTTACAGCACGGGAAACACCGCGGGACCCGAGGGTGCCCCGACCGATCTCGAAGTCACCGCCACCATCACCGGCCTGAGTATCGCGGCGGGAGAAGACTTCTCCATGACCTGGACCTCCAACCGGGGCAGTCTCGGCGGAACAGCTCGGCAGATCGGATTTGCCAATGTGCGCATCCAAACCACCCCCATCGGTGGACCCGCCATCACCGTGGACGGTAGCCTGAGTGCCTTCTCCACCACCTTAGGAGAGGCCTCGACGGCCCAGACCTTTGCCACCGGTGGGACAGGACTCAACGGCGACATTTTGGTCACCGCCCCGGCTCAGTATGAAGTGGGGGTTGACGGTATCACCTTTGCCTCTTCCGTCACCCTGCCGGTCGTTGAAGGCAGCGTGGCCTCGACCACCGTTTACACCCGTATCGCGGCTACAGCCGATGCGGGTAACCCTGCCGGTCAGGTCAGCATCGCTAGCTCCGGTGCCACCACCCAAAATATTGCGGTGACCGGTACAGTGAGCAGCGGCGGCTACGATAGCTGGGCCAGCGGTTTCGGTCTAGATCCAGCCACCGACGGTGCCCCCGCCGCCGATCCTGACGGTGACGGCTACCTCAACGACTTGGAGTACGCCTTTGGTACCAATCCGACTGAAGGCAATGGAGCGGTGGTCGAAGCGACCAGCGATGGCCTCACCCTGCTAGTGGCTTACCTCGCCCTCGACAGTGGCGCCACCTACACGGTGCAGTCGGTAGCCGACTTAGCCACTGGGGATTGGGCTTCGGCTGGGATCACTCCGACCGCCAGCTCGAACCAGACAGGTGTTCCCGTGGGGTACACCCGGATGGAGTTCAGCGTCTCGGATCCAAGTGGCGGCAACTTCTATCGGGTAGAGGCCGCTTTACCCTGATTCCAAGGGAAGACAGCGACCACGCTTAGCTCCAGATAAGTTTCAACCAGCAACCCCGCACTTTCACCGGTGCGGGGTTCTGTTTTTGGCGCCGGCACCAAGGAGGAGGAGTTTGTCCCGGCTTCTTCCTCTGCCGGCTGGCCCTTTCCATGGGATGGGTCAGGAGTTTCCCCCTTGCCGTCTAGAAATAAGAATTGGCACCAACCTAGTAAGACACCCTCTGGCAACGGGCGCGCAACCCTTCATCCGCTAAGTGGGAACCCCGCTTTCGCTGCCACCGCTGCCGCCAATCAAGCGCTCTTTCTCGAACCTAAAGAGGCAAAACCTCGTGCCGGTATTTGGTATGGGTACGGCAACAATAACAAAGCTCTCGCAATATTCCTCGAGGCCTCCCCCAGGTGCTTCAGTTCCCCATCGACGAAAATTTGTTCAATCGCAGCGGAGGCCGATCGCCCTCTCCCTCGTGATCATATCGGTGAAGGAGGGGGCGCACTTGGTCCCCCGCTCGGGACACTCTAGGCTGCCGATCACTTGGCGGCGGCTCGTGCTCTTGGAGCCGTCTGACGACTTTCTTAATGCCTGCTTGGGGGGATTAGGAGGTCTTCCTTCTGGTGTCGCCTCGAAGAAGTTCTGGTCGGAAGATGAACCGTGCCGTCTTTTCTAAAAAGCTACGGAAGCCTCGAGACGAAGGTAGGGGGCTCCTTCGGTACTGTAGTCAGGCCCTCGGCGCTCGTACTCAAATGATCGCATAAAAGACCAACCGCCACTGAGGCCGATGGAGAAGTTTTCCGTTGGCTTGGCCTGAAGTCCAAGCCCCAGCCGCCACTCATAGTAATCGAGCCAAGTCTCACCATCTCCCTTGGTGCGGGGATCCTCGACATAGAACTGCCCTCCCACGAGGGATCCGTTGAGGAAGAGGTCGAAACCGGGGGCGAGAGCGTAGGTGAGGCGAGGGTCAGGAAAGAGGGCAATAAGGGTCCATTCCTTGTTGATCTGCCAGATGAGACCGCCGATGGGAATGACCGGATATTGGTCGAGATAGGCGGCGGCCACGCCCACGGTGAGAAGTAGGCTGCTTTCCGGTCCGAGGGTAAAGCGCCACCCGGTAGTGACAAAAAATGGAACGTGGAAGCTCTCGCTGGTGATCTCGTCGCCGTAGTACCAACCAGGGGAGGCACGGACGGAGAAGAGGGGCTGGCCACGCCACACCCAGTCTAGAGCGGTGATAAAGGTGGAGGCCTGCAAAGCGCCGGGAAGAGGGGCGCTGCCCCCTCCAAACTGGTAGGTCTCGTAGCGACCGCCCAACTGAAGTGACAAGTTACGTCCGAGACCAAGGCGGGCCGTGCTCTCCAGTTGTCCCTCCCACGCGCTCATGCTTCCGTAGCGTCCGTTGTTGCCGCGGATTTTAGCTGGAAAAGTGTAGGAACTGTTGAGCTTAAACTTAAAATTGGGCTGGAAGGGAGCCTCGGGTCTTCCTTGGGGCGGGGCGGCAACCTCCACCATGGCTTCCTCGTCGGAGACTCCTATGGTCTGGGACTTTAGGGGTGCCCCGAGGGCTAGGAAGGCGATGGTGGCGGTGGAGACTGAGCGAAGGTGCTGATGCATGAGAAGGTAGGGTTGGTCTCTAGTGAGATGGGGAGAAGGGATGGCTTGTCTGGAGAAATATGGCAGCCATGGGCGAGAAAGATGTTTCCATGTTGGAGTGACGATGGGCTACTTCAAGCAAGCTTGTCCGCCGAGTCGAAGCTCTTAAAAAAGGGAGCGAGTGGGACGGTCATTTCGCACCCAAGTGTGGTCTCGTAGTGGAAGGAAGGCTGGGGGTGGGAGAGTGCTCCTCACGGCTTGCGGCCGCCTTCTTCGATCAGTTGCCAGAAATCATGATTCTTGGCCAACTGCTCGTCCTCGGCCAAGGGGAGACTGGTGCGGAAAAGGAAGTCGCGGATAGTGTTCTTGCTCAGGACCCGGCGAACGATCAGTCCCTCCTCGTGCGGCTCAAAGTAGATGCGGTAGTCACCTGCTCGGTAGCGGTAAAGAATGTGTCCGTCGCGGGTCACCTTGCCAAATCGCTTGGGATCAAGGTTTTCTAGGTCATCGGGGAGGACTTGAAATTCTCCCAGAATTTCCAACTGAAGCAGCTTAGGTATAGCGGCCATCTCGGCGGCGCTTAGGTCATTGAAGATGATCTGGAACATCGGGTAAAAAAAATCTGTGGCTCAGCCTTAGAAACAAAATAATGAGACGGCAATCAGGAGAGAAC
>CAXMPH010000161.1:0-3730 GCA_964195055.1 uncultured Chthoniobacterales bacterium
GGGGTGATCACGGATGGCAACTGGGCGACCACAACGGGTTCTGGGCCAAGCACACCCTCTTTGAGCAGTCGACGAGGGTGCCCTTGATCATCAAAAGCCCCGGGATGCGTGAGCTGGGTACGGCGGGCAAAATCACTTCAGCCATGGCGGAACTCGTTGATATTTTTCCTACCTTGGTCGATCTCGCTAACCTGCCCCTTCCATCACAGCCGGCTGGCCTGGAGTTCCAGGGCAAGAGTCTCCTTCCTCTCCTTGAGGATCCAGAGCAGCCGTGGAAAACGGGGGCGATCTCCCAATACCAAAGGAGAATTAGCGGCCCCGGCCGTTCGGGCAATGGAATGGGCTACACCATCCGGACTCAATGGTTCCGCTACACCGAGTGGTGGAGAACCCAAACCTCAACTCCAGCCGAGGGAGGAGGCTACAGTGACCGTGATGTGAAGCTTTATTCCACCCCAGAATTTGTTGAACTCTATGACATGGTCAATGATCCGGGTGAGACTAACAATGTTGCCATGGACAGCTCTTACGCCGAGGTGAGGGTGGAGATGGCGGCTCTGCTCGACGGGGGAGGCGGTTGGATTCAAGAGTCGGTAGCTCCCCCGACCAACTATCCGGTAGAGTACTCGGACTGGAAATCCTCCTTTTCTACGCCTGGAATACTCCCCCAAGACTTGGCGGAGTCGGCTGACCCAGACAATGACACTCTGATTAATCTGATGGAGTACGTCCATGGAACAGATCCCTTTAGCCCCAATGCCGACCCGGTGTCGTTTGGGGTCATCAACGGCGAAGGAGGCTTAGCCCTCGCTCTAAAATATCCAGTTATTTCCTCCAGAGTAGACGTCTTGACTAGTGCTGAGACTTCCGTGGATCTCTTCAACTGGAACTTTCAAGGGGTAACCACGGAGAACTTGGGAGGTTCGGGTTACAAAACAATCTACGAGTCCTCGATTCCTATGCTTAAGGGCCAAGAGAGGCGGGGGATGCTCAGACTGAAAATTGAAAAATAAAAATACTAACTCTTAAGGTAAATATGAAGGCATCAACAAAAAAACAATATCGCAAATCCGCAGCCCAGTTTTGCGCCCTCGGGTGCTTGGTCTTCCCCTGCCTTGGACAGAGTGCCGAGACTGGAGAACCGGATCGCCAAGCTCTTTTTCAGCAAAAAGATGGAGACTCCGACGGCAAGCTTAGTCGCTCAGAGTTTATGGGGGATCAGCCAGCCTCGGATGAAAAAAATAGCCGTCTCATTCAATGGGATCTTGATAAGGATGGTTTCCTTAGTCGTGGGGAGTACGTCTTAATGGGAAGAGCACCGGGCAAAACAGCTCCAGATTCAACTCCCGCTCCGACCTCCCGCTCTTTAACGGCCGAGGAATCGGAGCGTAGTGGATATTTTGAGGGCAAGGACGGGAATGGCGATGGGTTGCTCAGCCGGGCCGAGTTCATGGGGGAGGCACCCGAAACAGAGGAAAAGAGCACCCGTTTGATCCAATGGGACCTTGATAACGATGGGTTTCTTAGCCGCCAAGAATATATCTTGATGGGGAAAGCGCCGATGAAGACGGCCTCTTCCGCGATTGGGAACGCTCAGCCAATCTCCGATTCGCCTACCGCTGAGGAACTAGAGCGTAGTGGATATTTTGAGGGCAAGGACGGGAATGGCGATGGGTTGCTCAGTCGGGCCGAGTTCATGGGAGAAGCACCCGAAACAGAGAAAAAGAGGGCTCGTCTGATCCAGTGGGACCTTGATGGTGATGGGTTCCTGAGCCGCCAAGAGTATATTTTGATGGGAAAGACTCCGCCGCAGTCCTTGGGTGGTTCGGTATCTGCGACCGTATCAGGCTCAGCAGAGCCGGTGGTGCCGCAGCGACACGGTTATTTTGATCAGCGAGACAAGAACAGTGATGGCCGCCTCAGCCGGGACGAGTTCATCGAGGGCCAAACCGACAGAATCGCCGCTGAGGTGCGATTTAGTCAGTGGGATACCAACAATGATAACTCGCTCGCCCGGAGCGAATACATTAACATGGGGGGTGGGAGTTCCTCCCAGTAACCACTGTGCTGCCGTGGCTAGCAGCCTGAAAAGCAAAGCATGAAAAGGCAGGCTTTGCTTACAATCCCTCGGGGATGGCTGACATTTTCTCCTCTACTATCCGTTTGGGCAGTAGGAAAAAAAGACAAGTGAACTAAGATGTCAGAAGCAATGGTATGTAAATTACGCATTTGTCTGAGCCACCTTTTTAAGTCCATCACTTTCACCCCATAAACCCGTCATAACCTCCCCCATGAGAACACTTCTAAAATTAACCGCTCTTTTTTTGCTCACCGCTTCGCTGCCAGCCATCGAAGTAGTCAGCTGGAACACCTCGCAAGTCACTGGCGCCAACTCCCCGTACATAGGCGTTTCCACCGCTCTAGACACGGAGACTCCCCGACTTAATTCTAGTAATTTTGCCGGCTACACTGGGGTGCCCATTTTCGCGGCCTTGTATGAGGACCTCAATGCCCTCTGGGGAGTTGGCAATGCGGGAGCCAGCGGATTACGCATCCGCTTCAATAGCAACACCATTTCTGATCAGAAAGTCTCGGGACTTTTCCTTTTTTCCACCTCATCCGTAGAGTTTACCGAGGCGGAAGATACCCTTGATGCCGCAGATGTCCATTGTCCTCAAATCCAACGCCTCTCCAATCTTCAGATTCGTTTCGTTGTCGAGGATGGAGGCGCCTTTTACATCTCGGATGCCTCTCCCAACTTCGCCAGCGGATCGGAGACGGGCACTTTGGTGTCGGCTCACGCGATCGAGGCCATTGACCCTGGGGTGGCATGGTACAGCTATGACCCTGTCTCCACCGCCGCAGGAGGTGCTACGATCGGGGATGCGGTGGTGACACCGGCCTTCACGGATATTAATTTCATCGGTTTTCTCATTGAGGCCGAAGGGGCATCCGGCGAACTCTTGGGGGTTAACGCGGGGGTAAGAGCTTTTACGGCGACCGCTTTCGGGGAGGCACCTCCCGAACCAGCCTTTGCGGCGGTCAATTACAGCACGGCATCTGCGGTGCCGGGCGGTAATGTCGGCAGCGGCACCTTCGCACCTTTCGGCCTAGACACGACAACGCCAACTGTCACAACAGAGACAGAATCTGATCCGGAGCAACTTTACTTTGGCCCTCCCATCTACGGCGGTCTCAACGAATCTCTGGCGGACCAAGGGCAATGGTTGGTGGGAAATGACGGGGCAAGTGGCTTGAGGGTTCGCCTCAATGACAGCACCGCTGCTGCTGCGGAAGCGATCTATCTCTTTCAGACTACCGAACCAGTCTCCTTTGCCGAGGGCGGCTATGATGTGATGAACGCCTCCAACATTTTCATCAGCCAGATTCAACTTCTGGCTAGCGCCACCATTCGCTTTGTCGTCCGTGACGGAGGCTCTTTCTATATTTCCGCTCCCTCGGAAAACTTCAATACCGGAGGAGGAGAGACGGGAAATACGGTAGTTAGTTCCGAAATCAGTGCCCTCCAGAGCCCATGGTTTGAGTACGATCCCAGCACGGCAGAGGGCATCGGGCAAGTGGGGCCTTCGGCCACTCCGGCCTTTGATGATATTGATTTTGTCGGCTTCACACTCTTTGCTGCGGGGCCACTCGATTCCGGTGGCGGGCACCTCGTTCAAGGATTCACCGGTACCGACACCGAGTAACACGCGTCCCGGATAGAGCGCGC
>CAXMPH010000162.1:0-3669 GCA_964195055.1 uncultured Chthoniobacterales bacterium
TTCAGTCGCCAGCGAGCGTAGAAGATGCCGACTAATAAGGAGCACAACAGCCAGAAGAGAACGTCGCCCCATAACAATTGCGAGGGAGGTTGGGTGGTAATGAGAAACTCTCGTGTAGGAGGAAGGTCTTTTCCTTGGCTAAGTGGCACGAGGCGCCAATAGGCTCCTCTGCCTGCTGGTAGTCCTTCGACTGAAGCTGTGATGGTGGTGCGATTGCCTTCGGCAAAGGTTGCCGTGGTAACTTTTAAAATCTCAACTTTCCCCTCGTGATTAATAGGTTGGAAGCGAGGTGTTTGCGGAATTCCTGTCGAGGGATTTAACTCTGCAACAATGGCGCCACGTTCCAAACGGTAGGAGGTGATCTGAGGAGGAGCTACAATCGTTAATTGAGCAGTGGCTCTAGTTTGCTCCGCTTCAATGGAGGTAGCGGTCAGTTTGGTTCGCTCTGAGAGGAAAAAATCACTCTGGTCTGTTTTTCCGGCTGACGCTGATTGGAGGGGAAGTTCTGTTACGCTAGAGGTTGCTTCTCTCAGTACTTTTTTTGCCGTGTCTAAGCGAAATCCGATGGTGGCTGGTTCAAACTTCTCGGTTCCGATGCGCTGGGCGGAGAGGCGCCAGGTGGCGTGATTTAAGCGTGGGGCGATGTCCTGCTGTCTCCAAGATGCCTCGGGGATTTTAGGATCAGAATTAATCACTTTTTCGTTAGGGTTTGGTTGATCCGCTGATGTGAAAAAACGGGAAAACTGGGCAAGAAAGCTGCTTGCATCCTTGGGAGGTGAGATGACTTTTTCTGGGGCAGACGCGGCTTGCCAATTTCCTGCTTCTCCGTCCAAAAATTCTAACTTTGCTTCGCCCCAGCCTGGCTGGGTTCGGCTCCAAACGATCCGGAGGTCGTTGCCCTCCTGCCGGAAGAGAATGTCCTTATTCAGTTCCCATGGTTGAGAGTCGAGGCCTGGTCGAGGGATGTCCTGCGGTTGCGCCATGGCTTTACTCGGGACTGAGGGGATTCTTTGTACAGGGAGGTGAATAGGATCGGCGTTGGTAGGTTCTATGAGCAGTTTGGAGAACTGGTTTATCTTCTCTCCGTTCTCTAGCCTGAGTCGTACCTTGGTCTGCTCTCCTGCGAGCACCTCAAAAGTGCGGGCGCCTTCGAGGACTCGGACTCCCTCGGGAGGTGTCACAGAAAAGCGCCCAGCCACCCCACCCGTGTTGGCTACTTCCACTTCGGTTTCTTGATTTTTTCCAAAATAGACCGCTGGGGTGAGCATGCGGAGACGAGCTGGTACCGCGGGAACTCTAAATGACTGCTCCGCTTGGTAAGTCTTGGTCGAGAAGATAGCCCTGAATTGTTCCGCCCCACTCTTTTTTTCTGGAGGGATACGGAAGAAGATCATTTTTGTTGCGCCCGGCGCGAGTTCGACCATGGCCTCGCTTACCGTGGCAATGCGGGGAAGTAGGCGGATTTTTATCCCCTGAGGAAAAGTGGAGAAGTTGGTCAGAACAATGGAGGTTTCCCTCGAGTCATCAGCTTTCAATTCGAGCTCGTTCTGGGAAGTTTCTGCGGCAAAGGGTGCGGTGGCTTGACCGAGCAGGGCGATTGTTACAGACGGGTTGCTCGGGTCGGGTTGGATTTTTTGCGGAGGAACAGGGCCTGTCTCCGTTGGGGTGAAGCGAATGGGGATCTTAGTGCTTTGGCCTCGGGTCAGGGTGAACTGGTTTCCCTCGTCGGTAAAAAACGGGGGGCCTACATTTATTTCGCCTCGCAAGGTGCCTCCTCCTTGGTTGGTTATGGGCAACATTCTGACTGCGGATTCACCGACAATGGCGGCAAAATCCATCCTAGTGGGTCCGCTGAAATTAGCTTGGGCATCGAGAATGTTGATGGAGAGGGTGCCCGGCCTAGAGGTGAGGCCGCTGATCGGTGCCGTAACACGGTAGGTGAAAGTGTCGTCCCGTGATTCTTCATCATCTCCGTGGGTGTAAAGGACAGAGCCATGGCCTTGCCGATTGGGGTCGGGCTGTTCAAGTTGGGAAAGCTTTCCCCATGCTGGCCCCTGAATAATCTCGTAGTAGACTGGATTGTTGTTCGTCTCAATGCCCCGCAATTCAAGGCGAACTTGGCTCCCACGCTGGACCGACGACTGCCCGTCCAAAGCTTTCGGTTTGACGCGAAAGTCCCCCTGACAAAGTCCCGCAGGTGAAAGACCTGCCAGCAGTGAACTCACCAGCAAGGTCAGGTTGAGGAACGTCGGCACAATCGTGAGCAAACCAAATGACATTGAAAATGGCCAGAGGAACTCTAATTTGCCCTTAGTGCTCCAGCTTCTAACCACAACTCTTGTCGCTCTTATTTTGTTTTTCCTTGGGCCGAAAGGGTTAGCTGAAGAGAGGGGGGCTTTGGCCGAGGCTCCCCCAATTATCCTTTCCCAAGATCCACCAAAAGTCGTTCCTCGTGTCTTGGATCGGGCCAAGATGGAAAATACTCGTGTGGAAATTTCTCTGGGACGGCAACGAGCTTACCTTTTGGTCGAGGACGAGGTGGCCATTGACACGCCGGTCTCGACGGGTAAGCGGCGGGGACAGACTCCGGTGGGTCAATTTCTCATTGAGAACAAGCGGACCGCGCAGAGTTCCCCACTTCATGGTGACTTTGTCGATGCTTTGGGCCGGGTGGTCCGAGCTGGGGTTAGTACTCGGATTGATGCTGCTCCCAGTGGGACGACTTTCAAGGTTGTGCCGATGGCTTATTTTATGCAGCTCAACCATGAGGGGCTTTCTCTTCAGGCGGGACGCTTGCCTGGTTATCCGGCAGCGGACACGGCGGTGCGCCTTCCGGTTGACATTGCCCCCCTTATCTACCAATTAGTGCGCCCTGGCACTTCCGTCATGATTGAAGAATAGGTTCGATGGTGCCGTCAGTTCCCGAGGTTTTTCAGCGGGGTCCCGCTAAGTAGTTTCTTCTCAATCGACTCGAGGGATACGCCCTTTGTTTCAGGTACGAAAAAGAGAAAGAAAACGATGAAGAATACATTGAGGGCGCCGTAGATGAGGAAGGTGTTTCCCGGGCCGAGGCTGGAGAGCATGGTGAGGAAAGTCATGCCGACGAGCGCGTTGGCTGTCCAGTTAGTTGCGGTGCTGCAGGTAATACCGAAATCCCGGCCAGCGAGGGGGAAAATCTCGGCACAGAGGATCCAGATAATTGGACCGGCGCTCATGGCGAAGCCAATGATAAAGGTAACCAGTGAGGCGATGGCGAGATAGCTCATGGTCATGTTTCCTCCTAGTCCCATATGAAATAAACTGCCGAGGGTCAGCATCCCTGCGCCCATGACGGCGAAGCCGGCATACATGATCGGCTTGCGTCCGAGTCGGTCAACGAAAGCGATGGCGATGAAGGTGGCAAGAACATTGATAGTGCCGATCAACACCGTGCCCCACATTTGCTCAGCCATGGTGCTGAAACCGGCCTCTTTGAGAATGCGGGGAGCGTAGTACATAATGACATTGATCCCGGTGAACTGCTGAATGACTTGCAGTCCCATCCCCAGAAAAATGGCACGACGGAAGTTGCGGTTAGTTTTGAAAAGTCCGAAGCCCTTCTGCTCAATTTGGAGGCTGGCTTCGATCTCGCTCAGCGCATGCCGCGCTTCCTTCTCGCTGTTAGCCAGT
>CAXMPH010000163.1:0-3658 GCA_964195055.1 uncultured Chthoniobacterales bacterium
CAACGACGTCGGCGTCCTTGGGTTTTTCTCCCGTTGGTCCAGCGCCTGCCTCGCCCCCTGGGCCTTCGCTACCGCCCTCTGGTTGAGGTGGAGCCTGTTCGGCTGAGGCTTGCTTGTAGAGCTCGCTGCTGACTTCCTGAAATTTAGTTTGGAGGGCGTCGGCGGCGGATTTGATTGCTTCGGTATCCGAACCCTTCAGGGCTTCCCGCACCTTGGCCACGAGATCCTCGACTTCTTTCGCTAGATTGCCGGGAACTTTCTCCCCGAGATCCTTTAGCTGCTTCTCGCTTTGGTAGGCTAGGGAGTCAGCGCTGTTGCGAACCTCGACGCCCTCTTTGGCCTTGGCGTCGTCCTCGGCATGAGACTCGGCTTCCTTCTGCATCTTTTCAATCTCTTCTTTAGAGAGTCCGCTCGAACCGGTGATGGAGATTTTTTGCTCCTTACCTGAGCCGAGATCCTTGGCCGAGACGTTGAGAATGCCATTGGCATCGATGTCGAATGTAACTTCGACCTGGGGAACACCGCGAGGAGCTGGAGGAATGCCGTCGAGATGAAATACCCCGAGCTGCTTGTTGTCCTTGGACATGGGGCGTTCCCCTTGTAGCACCTTGATTTCCACACCTGGCTGATTGTCGCTGTAGGTGGAAAAAATCTGTGACTTCTTCGTTGGAATGGTGGTGTTCCGTGGAATCATCGGGGTGGCGATGCCGCCGGCCGTTTCAATGGCAAGGGTCAGAGGGGTAACGTCGAGTAGGAGAACATCCTTCACGTCACCTTGGAGCACGCCGCCTTGGATGGCAGCTCCGATGGCCACTACCTCGTCAGGGTTAACCCCACGGTGGGGATCGCGTCCGATAAGGTTCTTCGCCGTCTCTACCACCCTCGGCATCCTCGTCATTCCGCCGACGAGGACGAGTTCCTCTACCTCACTCTTGCCCAGTTTGGCGTCCTTGAGGCAATCCTCGACGGGCTTGATCGTGCGGGTGAAAAGGTCGTCGGTCAGTTGCTCGAGCTTGGCCCGAGTCAATTTCTTCTGGATGTGCTTTGGTCCGCTGGCATCCGCGGTGACGAAGGGCAGGTTGATTTCGTACTCCTGAGCAGAGGAGAGGGCGATCTTGGCTTTTTCGGCCTCCTCTTTTATTCGCTGCACCGCGTCGGGTTGTTGGGAAAGATCAATGCCGCTTTCCGTTTTGAACTCGGAGGTGATCCAGTCCATGATTTTGTGATCCCAATCGTCGCCGCCGAGGTGGGTGTCGCCATTGGTCGCTTTGACTTCAAAGACGCCATCTCCGATCTCTAGGGCCGAAATGTCAAAAGTACCGCCACCGAGATCGTAGACCGCGATTTTTTCGTCCTTCTTTTTGTCCAAGCCATAGGCCAGTGAGGCTGCGGTCGGTTCGTTGATGATGCGAAGAACTTCAAGGCCAGCAATCTTGCCCGCATCCTTGGTGGCGTTGCGCTGCGAGTCGTTGAAATAGGCAGGGACAGTGATGACTGCCTTGGTGATTTTTTCGCCGAGCTTGGCTTCAGCGTCTGATTTCAGCTTGGCCAAGATCATGGCGCTAATTTCTGGCGGGCTGAAGGACTTCTTTTCTCCATTGATATCGAGTTCAATATGGGCATCGCCGTTGGCGGCTTTGACCAATTTGTAAGGAACCCGCTTGTCCGCCTGGCGTTTGGCGGCTTGGCCGACAAGGCGTTCACCGTTTTTGGCAAAGGCTACAACGGAGGGAGTGGTGCGTGCACCTTCACTATTTTCCAGCACCACCGGCTCTCCGCCTTCCATGGTGGACATGCAGGAGTTGGTTGTGCCGAGGTCGATTCCTAGGATTTTGCTCATAATTATAAAAGTTTCTTAAAGTTGAATCCTCAATGTAAGCAGGAACGATGCCAACTAGGTTTTATCAGACATAAATCAATCTGCCATAGAAGTTTAAATAAATTAAGTCGGAATGGATAAAGAAAGGGCGTTAGTGTCACTTTGACGCACTAGGGCACACCGAATGTCTCAATAGTGACATCTTGGCTCATTTGCTAGCTCGCTGCCTCTGTATCCTGAGGGATTTTTGGTCTGCCTTTTCGATAAACCTGTTTTTTCCTTGCTGCCAAGAATGGCTCTGGCATTTGCCTGCTCGAATACCTTGCCGGGGCATAAGTAGAATTTTTCCTCCTGCTTACATGGCCGCAGGGTTTTCTTCGGCGGGGGAGCGGGTTAGGTAAGTTTCCCAAAAACTGGTTGAGCACGCCCGAGCCTTCTTGCGGTAAAAATCCTTGGCTGGTACGGATGATGCCGTGATGAAAAATTCAACTTTGCTAGCCCGCTTTGTCCTCGGTTTGATCTTCATTACTCTCTCGCTCAACTTTTGGTTCAAGTTTATCACTTTGCCCAAGCCCGAAGGGGTAGCCGCCTCTTTCATGGAGGCACTCTTCGCTACCGGCTACCTTGCCTTGATCAAGCTCCTCGAGTTGGCCGGTGGTTTGCTTATTTGGACTGGACGCTTTACCGCCCTCGGGCTGGTTATCCTTGTCCCCATCTTGGTGAACATTGTCGCCTTTGACATTTTTCTTGTTGGCGGTTTGAACCCCTTGTCCATGCTTGCTTCCCTGCTCGCTCTTTTTCTCCTCTGGACCGAACGGCGGAGATTTCTTGGCCTGGTCCGGTAGCCAGCGCCGTCTAGGTAACTGGTTTTGCCTGAAGCTAACCGGAGAAGGGTGATTCGTGGCCAAGCCCGTGGCTAGCCTCTCTCGACTTGGCGGATGCCCTGCTTGAGCTGCTCCAATCTTTCTTCAGGTGGTCCCCCTAATTCGATGAGAAGGGGGCCATTCTCTTGGGAAAGGATGTCAAAGCGCCCTTCGCGGTAGATCTGCTTGAAAATATTGTCCACTTCAGTGCGATAGCAGGTGTCAACGGGGCGGATACCATCATTCTCCATTTCTACCGGCCATTTTTTGGACTGGGGCACAAAAGCGAGGAGGTCAAGATGATCGAGGGATTCCTTTATCGCGGGAATCATGGACAGGACAAAGCTCTCATCGATATCGGTAGTGCCCTTGTCTGCCGTGTATTGGGAGTAAGCCAAGTAATCCACCGGAGCACGATCGAAGATTACTTCGTCGGCCGGATTGCAGTAACGGTGAACTCGGCTGATGCTGTAATAAAGTTGGATGCCGTTGTGCAGTCGATTCGAGGCGTCGCCAAAAAGGATCTCATAGGGACCGTAGAGTCCCAAGGCGCGATAAGGTTCCTCCTCTCGGGTGTAGTTTCTATTTTGAGCGACCCAGTCGTTGACCACCGTCGACTTTCCTAGGGAATGGGCTCCTGTAACAGCGATGCGCATGAGAAAATACTCTGTTAAAGGATTGCTCTTCCGCGAAGGAGTAAAAAACAGGCTGGCACCTCGGTTGTCGTGGGGTGGCATTGCCCTTGACCCCGAATCCCAGTCAAGCAAAATTCAATCTGTGAATTCAAGCAACCACGTCAACGATTCCTCTGCTTCTCCCTCGCCTGATCTCGGAGCAATTTTCGATGAGCACGTGGCTCATGAATTTATTGACCGTGATGTCGAGGCCACCATGACAACGATGACCGCTCATCCCTATGTTTTCAATGTGGCAACCATGACGGGTGGATTTGGTCGTGCCGGAGTGCAAAATTTCT
>CAXMPH010000164.1:0-244 GCA_964195055.1 uncultured Chthoniobacterales bacterium
GTTGGCGCAGTGACCCTTCGTCGATCCCTTCACTAAATGGATCGGGGGCGGCAAGAATGATGGCCTTGGGCTGTACGGCCGCGAGGAATGCTGAGGTGGCAAAGATGTCGTTGCCATGACGACCGAAGACAAGGATGTCGGCCGGCAATTTTTCGGGATTGGTCTTGAGTAGATTGTTCTCCATCACCACCCCGGCATCGGACATGAGGAGGGTACGAATACCGTGAGAGACGATGAGTACCAC
>CAXMPH010000164.1:254-3644 GCA_964195055.1 uncultured Chthoniobacterales bacterium
CATCGATTTTCGGAGTTCCTGTTCTTCTTTTGTTGTCGTTCCTGGGTGTGCGTGATCGTGGGTTTCTCCAAGCGTCTCAGTTTCTTGCTGTCTCGGCTCTTCGGCCCTTGCTGCGCCGTTCTTGGTCGGTCGCCTGCCTTGTTGGTGTCTCCCGGCAGAGCCAATGATTTAGGTAAGGCTTTTTTTTCGAGGGTTGCCTGGAGGGTGCGGCGGGTGGGTGATCGGTCGCGTAGGACCGAGTCGAGCAAGCGCCGAGGTGGCGTGGTTTGTACGAGAGAGAGGATGCCTTCCACATGCTCGGTATCTCCATGGGTAACCACCACGTTATCGAGTTGTCCCACTCCTGAGGCCCGCAGGGTAGGGGTGATGATTTGTTCGAAATCGTAGGCGGTGCCGGCATCGAAAAGCCAGGCGCTGGCTGGGGTGCGAAGTAGTTGGGCACCACCCGTTCCAAGATCAAAGACGGTGAGGCGCGCCGGTGGCTGCATCCAACCCGGTGGAAGATGAAACCAAGCGCCAGGTAGAGTTGCCGCCGATTGTATCCCAGCAAGGAGGATGGAAGTGAGCGCCCAATTTGTCTGGTTGCAGATAATGGCCAAGGAGGAACTGATCATCCCAGTGGTGAGCGCCAGCATGGAGACACTGAGAATGGCGAAGGCTAAAGGTACTGCGAGGATATTGGCGGGTATGGCGATGATCGGGGCGAGGTGAAAAAGCCCGATGGTCAGGGGTAAGCTGCCCGCCCAAGCCGCGGAGGATACCGCCAAGGTGGCGGCCGCGCTCCGTCCGAGATGCGCCCCGGCTTTCTCCCAACCGCGATAAAGTTTAGGCGGTAAAAATGGATCGGGCTGGAGGTGGAAAGCGAGCCACCGATTGAGCGGGGGGGCGAGGAGGATGATGGAAGTAACAACGGAGAAGGAGAGTTGGAAACCGGGAAGGAAAAGCTGGTTAGTGTCGAAGCCAAGGAGGATAAGGGCCGCGGCAGCCAAGCTGTTGCCCGGAGTAATAGGTCGGTCGATGAGGAAGCCACCGAGGGCGAGCGAGATCATGGTGGCGGCGCGCAGACTGGAGGGTTTGGCTCCGGTAATTAGGGCATAGAAAAAGAGAAGAGGCACGATAACGAAAATAGCCTGACGGCGGTTGAGGCCGAGTGGGCGGAGAATCAGCCAGAGCAAAAAACCGAACATCCCGACGTGGAGGCCAGACACCGCAAAAAGGTGGAGAGTTCCCGTCTGACGGAAGGCGGGGATGAAGGGCTTGGCCTCCTCCTGACGTACACCCAAGGTAATCCCCGCAATGATGGCTCGGATGACTCCGTCTTGCTCGAGGCCGAGTCCGAGGGTGTGTAAGACCCAAGTCCGAGCCTGCAGTGCTGCCGCTCTGATCGGTGAGCCCTTATCTCGGGCTAACATCTGGGACGAACTCGGATCACTCGAACGGAGTTCGAGGAAGATGCCCTGTCGAGCAAGCCATCCCTCGGTATCGAATTGATCGGGATTGCGGGCCGAGCGCGGCCTTGTCAGAGTTCCCTCGATCGTCCAGCGGTCGCCGTAGCGTGGCACCTCAAGAGCCGTCCACTGGACCACAAGGGCCCCGTCTAAGGGCAACGTCTCTCCGTTGATTGTCCAAGTCTCGGCGCGCAACCGAGCCCGCCAGTGACTCGTGTGGTTTTGCCCGCGCCTTATTTCCTTGGGCTCATTGGTTAAGATTCCGGTGAGGACCACCGTGCGAGGTGGGGGGGCGAGCGTCTCAGCCCACCGCAGGGCTGGGTTATCTTGCCATTGCCAGAGATGAATCAAGGCAAACGCTCCGGCGGCAGTCATCCAGATGGCAGGAAGTCCGAGGCGCCCGCGAGCGAGGGCGAGGCCGGTGATGGTGAGGGCAAGAAGTAGTTCTGGCGGTGGTGAGGCGTGGTCCGCAATGAGGATGCCAACAACGGATGCAAGAGGCACCCCCGCCAAGGGAACTCGGGGAGGAGATGGTGAGATCATTTCTCTTAATTAGCAAATTTTGGGAGGCCCAATTCGCTGGTTTGGGAGCTCTCGAAGGAGAGACTCCTCGTTTCTTGGGGCCTGCTCTGATCAGGGGAGGTGCCCGCCTTGAGGGAGTGAGTCGACTGGAAATTTAGGCTCCAGTGAAGGGGGGGCGTTTTTCTCGTTTTGGCCGTGCCGTGAAAGTTGCCGACGTTTTCCTCCACCCCCCAGTCTTTAGTCTCGAAAATTGCGAGCGCGCCAGTGCCCCAAACCGCGAAAGTGGCGGGGAAAAAGATCCCGTGGGTAGGAGAGATGGCCTTCCTCCCCCTACTCAAACGAGACTGGACTGGTGAGGAGTTCTTCGTAGCCGGAGTTAAAAAAGGTATCCATCATGAGCTAAGCGTCAGGCAAAGGTGCCTCCACATGGTAACGATGGTTGGCCTAGTAAGGAAGATTCTGTGCTCTGGCGGGCGGTTGCTTAAGCCTGTTTTCACTTTAGATGGCAAAAATCCAAGGGAAGGTTTGGGAGGGGCGGAGGTTCACCGGAAGGTATTGCGGCGTGGAGAGCTCTCGCTCATTGCCTAACTTGCTCCTTGAGCAAGCTGAGGCAAGGTTGCCACATCCTTGGGATGAGGGGCAAACACGTAGCCTGTGACCGAGGTGACGGTTGGGATTGTGCCGGCCGCTCCTAGGGTAGCGAGGCCGGCCTGAGTCAGGCTGTGGGGTTTCCCTACGCTTCGGAGGTAGCTGATCAGACTCGGGTCGGGAAGGCCTCTTTCGCCGGCAAAGCAAAAGACCAGCTCGAGAGACTCTTGCCACCGCTCCAAAGTAGGGAAATGTCAGGAAGAGGAATCTCGTGGTGGGGAGGGAAGGCCTTCCTTAGTTAAAGGAGAACGGGCTGTAGAGTGATTCCTCGTAGCCGGAGTCGAAAAAGGTATCGACCATGGGAGGAGCGTAGGCGAATGGTGCCTTGAGATTGTAGTTGTCGTCACCGTAATAGGGGTGGTTCTGGGGGGTGGCATGCTTTCCCTTGCTGTACATCTCATAAGAGCGTCCCATGTAGTTGATTACTGGCGCCGGGGTGCCGGCCGCTCGTAGGGTGGCGAGATCGGCCTTGCTCAGATTGTAAGCCTTGCGGGTGCTTTGCATGTAGCTAACCAGCCCTGGTCCGGGTACGCCTTTACTGGCGCATTGGGCGACTTGGCTCACACTGAGAGGTCGTCCATGACGAACCTTCGACAGCGTATTTTTTGAGATATCTCGGGAAGCAAATTCGTTGAGGATCTTCGGATCGACTTGGGAGGACTGCATCGTGGCGCAACCAGTGAGGGCTGCCAGAATAAGAAAGAGAAAGGGTTTCATTGAGAACATCGTGTTCATGGCTTTCCTCGCTGGCAAACCAAAAGACCGATCCGGA
>CAXMPH010000165.1:0-3643 GCA_964195055.1 uncultured Chthoniobacterales bacterium
GAGGTCGGGGATTCCCAACTCGTCATCGAGCGAATCAGGCACGGTCGGTTCGAAGTAGCGAACGGCATCGTAAGAGAGGTAGCCGACACAGCCTCCCGGGAAATGGAGGGGGCCCTCGGGGGCACGTAAGCCGGACATTTCACGCTCCAGTTCAGCCAGCGGATCCGGAGACTGACCGGAGCGAACGACTTGCCCAGCTCGGCGCACTTCGAACGAATTGCCCCGGGCAAAAAATTCGCGCTCGGCCCCGGTTCCGAGAATGGAGTAGCGCCCGCTTTCTTTGTCCTGCTCGGCTGATTCAAAGAGGAAGGCTGGCTCGTCTCCCGAGATTTTGGCAAAGGCCGTCAGGGGTGTCTCTGCGTCGGCGACGATCTCCGTCCAGATAGGAACGACTCCGTGTTCCTCAGCCAACCGGGCGAAGTCGTGAGGGGATGGCTGGATCTCCGGCAAGTGCATCTCGTCGCTTAATATAACGTTTTTCTGGTAGAGGGTAACGGCAAATTTTAGCCGCGACGGTTGAAGGCAGCGGCGGTTCGAGAGGCCTCTCGTTCGGCCATTTGGCGTTTGAGGTCGTGGCGCTTGTCATGGTTCTTTTTGCCTTTGGCCAGACCGATCTGAACTTTGACATGATGCTTTTTCCAGTAAAGACGCAGGGCAGGGAGAGAGCATCCTTGCTGCTCCACTGCTTCGCTGAGCTTAACTAGTTCGGCGCGGTGGACGAGAAGGCGACGAGGACGTTTGGCTTCGTGCTGCTCGTGGCTCGCTCGCTCATAAGGTTGGATATCTAGGCCGTGGAGAACCAGCTGACCCTTGTCCAAGCGGGCGAAGGCGCTGCTCATGTTGACCAAGCCCTGCCTAATCGATTTGACCTCGGTTCCCCTGAGGGAGAGGCCCGCCTCGAAACTCTCGAGGATGGTATAATTGTGCCGCGCCTTGCGGTTGGTGACGATATCAGTGCCCATGGCGGGCCTCCTCAGGCGCAGATGGGATTATCAAGCCGTCTCGGCCGGATCAATTTTGCGGGCAGAGATTTTACCTTCCCCAACTTCTTTGAGGGCGATGTCGATAAATCCCATGCTCGGCTCCGTTTCCACTAGAGGACGACTGGCGGAAGTAAGTTGACGCACTCGGCGCGAGATTAGATTGACGAGAATTTTGTCGTTGCCGGCGACTTTCCGGGCGTTTTCGAGAAGCGTGGGATTCATTAAATATTAGTAATAGCAGAAGGGTGGTGAGGCCCAATCTGTTATCCTAAAAACTGAGGTAAAAGTCGTCCTTCGTCAATCGCGCAATGGTAGGTTTGACAAATCCCGTGCTGGCTGTCACTGATCTTCCTTGTCACGGCGGGGTAGCCAAGTGGTAAGGCCGGGCTCTGCAAAAGCCCCATGCGTCGGTTCGATTCCGACCCTCGCCTCTCTTCTTTGATCCTGTTGAGTTCTTTTGGAGGGTCTCGCCTCATGATTTAGCAAGCTCGCTGGGTGATTTCCTGTCGGTGCTTCCGCAGAATCCCAAAAGTAATCTATTTATAGCTTGTCGGACGTCCCCTTGAGGGTTTGCAGTTAGCCATGGTACATCAACGTAAATTGAGTTTGTCTATTTCGGTCTTGGTGGCGCTCTTCTTAGTTTGCGCCCTGACCAATCCGAATAAGCAAGAGCACCTGCAGGCCTTGGGGCAAAAAAACACCATCACCGGAGGGGTCTGGGAAATCGCCTCTGCCCTCGGTGGTGTTTCCTACAATAATTACGTCATCTGCTCGACCCTCAGTGATCCAAAGGGTGCCAATTTAACCTTCGGTATTCTGAAAAACGTTTTTCCGTTGGGTCATTCAGGCAAAGGCCGTTGAAGTCGGGCGTGGGTCGGGTTTTTCTTTTGTCTCGGTAACAGGCCGATCAAATAACTTGGCGGTTCAGTGGTTACGAAGGATGCGAACAAACTCGGCAATTCCCTGAGGATCTGCGTGAGCATCATGGCCGGAGGGAACAATTTTCTCTGATTGCGCCCCCTCCAGATGAGAGCTCCAATAGGGCACGACCCCATCGGAGCTGTCTGGGGTATCACCTAATCCCCGGTCTCCGATGACCGAGTGATAAGGAATGCGGCTTTTCATAGGCAAGGCGAGGATGGCCTGCAGTAGTGGTGAATTGGCTCGGAGAAAAACCATACTATTGGCTGGAGCGACCAGAGCTTCCCGCATGTTCTGGCGTAAGGCGGCCCGCAGGGTGTTGCGGTCCGAGTCGAGTGGGCGAATCGGTAAGCGAATGAGGCGCGCGAGGAATTCCGAGACTGGATTGACTGCGAGATAACTTCCTCGATGCGGGGTAGAAAAATAAACTACTCGAGCGACCTCCGGTCGCGGTTGAAACTCTACAATCTCAATAATGCGTTTTTTCAGCTTGGGCGAAAGAGAGAGCTTTCTTGGAGAGGTGTAGAGAAATTGTTTCCATAGGTGCTCTCCCCCCGCACGAATTTGTAGGCTGGTGATCAGTCCTCCCATGCTGTGTCCCGCCAGCACCATCCGGTCGAGTTTTTCATTGCGCTGTTGCGGGTCGAAAGTTTGGCGGTAGCGGTCGAGTTCGGCACGCAGTTCTGCTGCCGAACTCCAGATGGAAAGACCGGTGGGGTAGATGAACAACCAGAACTGATAGCGTTCACGGATCTTTTTGTCGGCCATGAGTTCGTTCAGGGCCGGTATCCAAGTGTCCGGTTGTGAAATCAGTCCGTGGACGAAGACGATGGGTATCTTTTGGGGGTCGAAGGGCGAAAGCTGGTAGAGTCCCATGTGTTTCATTGTCCGCTTGGAGCGGAAAAGGGCGCGGATGGCTCGGAGGTCGAGAGGGAGGCTATGCCCCAGGTGGGCTAGGTAGGCTAAGGGTGCGGAGAAATCGGCGGCGAGCTTCACTCGGGTTCGGTTAAGCACCGCGGTATCGTCCATGAGAGTTCGATAGAAAACGAGTTGGGGGGAACCCTTGGTAAAGACGATTACGGCGGTGACTGGCTCGCACATTCCCGCCCGAGGCGGAATGCCTGGCTGGTCGTCCAAGGCGGGAGAGTCTGGTTTGAATCGTGCCACATAGGGTACTCCCTCGCCGGCCTGTACGCTACGGACACGGAAATTGGCTATCTCCACCGCATCGGCGGGGATTAACTCGTCGGCAGCGCGCGGGTCGAGGGTTTTCTGGGTAGCGGATGCCGCGGTCAGGGCTCTTCCATCCTCAAGGGGGAGCGGGGAAAAGTCATTGACCTGCATGATGGCGACGATTTCGCGCAGGGCAATCTGGTGCAGCTGGTTTTTCGGGGTTCCCGGAAGAGCTCCATCGGTGATCCGTACCGCTCGAAGGAGGGCGCTCAGCGACTTGGTTGTTGAGGTGTCTCCTCGGGTGCCTTGTCTGGCTAACTGGTAAGCTGGTTCTTCAGGCTCCTTTTTCGACAATCGGACAACCTCGCGGTGCTGGTCCCCGGGAGCGTGGTCTTTGACTCGGACACGGATGGAGGTGCAGCCCCCAAGAAAGGCAATGAGGATTAAGGTGCCAAGATACTGCTTAAGGTGCTGGGGGAAGCGTACCATAAACTTAAAATTAATATTAAAAAACAGCCAATATTCCATCCCCTGAGGGGGCGGAAGATAAACCCTGAGGCAATTGA
>CAXMPH010000166.1:0-3642 GCA_964195055.1 uncultured Chthoniobacterales bacterium
TCAATGGAGGAAAGGCCGCAAATACCGCCCGAGTCCGTGAAGGCGGCTCGGAAACCTCGCCCTCCCAGCTAATTGTTGAGCTCTCGCAGGAAATGGATGAGGCCTCGGCAGCTCTCGAATTTGAACGCGCGGCCCTCCTGCGCGACCAGATCACCGAACTCAAAACAGGGACAGGCATCGAAAAAATCTCCCCATCCCGCCGCTCCGCCTCCTACCCTGCTAAGAAAGCAAAGTCCACTACCCGTTCCGCCTAAGCCATGTCTCCCACCCGAGCGACCAAGCCCGCTAAAGTATCGTCGGTCATTTTCCTCGTAGCGGGGAATGACGAGATGATTGTCAAAATTCGAGCCAAAGAAATGGCGGCCGAATTAGCCCCAGCCGAAGGAGGTGAATTTGCGCTAGAGATGATCGAAGCCCTCGATCATTAGGGAAGCCATCCTTTCACTCAGCATGTCGGGCTTTCTTTCTTCGGAAAAACTAGTCTGGCTCAAAAGCGCCAATTTTCTCTCGGACAACCAGATAGGAGGAAGCAAGACGGTCCTAGCTGCTCTGGAAGAACTGCAGCGCATCCTCAGCGGAGGACTCCCCGAGGGCACCCGTCTTCTTTTCAGCGCGATCAGCCCCGACAAGCGGAGAACTTTCTACAAGTCCCTTGGCAAATTGGCCCAGACCAAGATCTTTGACAAACCCTCCGGAGGCCCTCGCTTCGACGAGGACGAAGCGGCCCGGCAGGCCGCCACCACGGCAGCCCGCGAGCGCCAACTCGAATTCACCCCCGATGCCCTAGAACGCTTCGCCGCCTATGTCGGATCGGACACCCGACAGGTTCTCAACGAACTTGAAAAGATCGACACTTACTTGGGGGACGAGCGCCGCGAAATCCTTGCGGACGACATCCGTCTTCTCGTCCCGGCGACACGCCGAGGCATCATCTTTGAACTCGGCAACTGCATCGCCCGACGAAACCTTCGCGCCGCTAGCACCTGCCTCCAGAAACTCCTCCTGCAAGGTGAGGAACCAGTCGGTCTGCTCTATGCCGCCATTATGCCAACTATCCAGCGCATGCTGGCTGCTGCCGTACTGATCGAGCAATATGGGCTGCGCATTCCTCCTCGCTACCCGGCCTTTCAATCTGCCCTCGAAGAACTCTCCGCCGAGGCCAAGGAAATCCTTCCGCGAAAAAAAGACGGCAGTCTCAACGCCTACGGATTCTACCTATCCTGCCAGGAAGCAAAGCACTTCAAGGCCAAGGAACTGGCTGACGCCACCCGGGCCTGCGCCGAGGCCACTACCGAGATCATGTCGACTGGCTCCACCCCCACGGCCATCCTTCAGCAACTTTTGGTCCGCATCCTCAGCAAGGGATGACTTTTTCCTACCGCTTCCCTATTTTTTTTAGAAAAATGTCTCGAACTGGGGGACTGATGAACCATTTGACCTTCGACTGTCCCTCCTAAGGCTTCTGCCCTCGGGGACACCCCATGACCCATCCAGCGCCCAATCTGAAGCAAGACAACTACCGGCCCGGCTCTAGCTGGAAGCTGATGTGGTCAGACGAATTCCAAGGAGAGTCCCTCAACCCCGACAACTGGAGTCATCAGATCATTCCGGCCGGCCGGTACAATGAGGAGTGGCAAGCTTACACCAACAGCCCAGCCAATGCTTATCTGGAAAACGGCTGCCTTGTTATCAGAGCGGACCACCTGAGCAATCAACATGGTTTCAACCAGTACACTTCCGCCCGCCTCAACACGGCGCAGAAGCAAAGCTGGCGGTACGGAAAAATAGCAGCTCGAATCCAACTCCCCCAAGGCAAAGGAATCTGGCCTGCCTTCTGGATGCTGGGGGCAAGCTGCAACGAAAGCGGAGGCGACACCCCGTGGCCGGTCTGCGGAGAGATCGATATCCTCGAACTTTGGGGGAGCAGGAGCGATGCGACGGTGGAGGGGTGCCTCCACTATGCCGATCGATCGGGGGAGCACACTTGGATGGAACCCTGCCCCTTCAAACTGGAGGAAGGCAACTTTGCCGATCGCTTCCATGTTTTTGAGATAGAATGGAAGAAGGACCAGATTGTTTGGCGGGTCGATGGCAAGGAGTACGGCACCGCCCCCCTCACCTCGGATGAACTTTCACCGTTCCACCGGGAATTCTACATCCTGCTCAATCTCGCGGTGGGCGGTACCCACGCGGGGCGGCCGGACCAAAGCACATCCTTCCCTCAGTTCATGGTTGTCGACTGGGTCAGAGTTTACCAAAAAGGATAGTTCGCATGGTGGGGCTCAACCCACCATGACGGGCGCCAAAATGGCGTCGCGCATGCCGTGCAGAAGCTTTTTGTCGGCAGGACAGATAGTGGCCAGAACACCGCCGAGGTTGGTCGTGCCCTCGCCGCAAAAGTAATAGGGGCACAAGCGGACGCGGCCCCTCATCCGGATCAAGCCATCGGCACCGGCATAGTCCATCTCCACCACCCTTGAGGAATGAAATTTTTGCAAAATCCATGGTCGGGTTTCCCAATCTCCCAGAGCGGCATCGATCGCTCCAGCCCAGTCCTCGTGTGAGAGATCCTGACCGACCCGCACGCTGCGCGATCCCCAGGCCAACTCGGAAAAGCCACTGATCTTCAACACCAGCTCACGCTCTCGTTGACTGAACTTTTTCAGTTCTTCCCAGCTCTGGATCTCTAGCCCCGGGTAGACCGCGGTTGCCGGCAATGGCTGTGGATCCATCAGCCACGTCCGGGGAATGACACGCTGAAGGGAGAGGAAATTTTTCTCCCCCAGCTCACGGCACCAGAAATCTGCCAGCGGGCGGAGCCAAAATAAGGCAAACCAGAGTTTCTCCTCATTCCAGGGTTTGGGCGGGGGAGTCATCCTCTTACGGCCCTCCGCCACGGTGCGGAGCAAGTCCATTGAGCCCGGAATATTGGGCAAATCAAAAAGCTCAAAAAAACGGTAAATCTCTTCGGCTAAGTCCACCGGTGGATTCTCCGCCTCAACCACCCGGGCACCGATCCGGGCAGCCATCCATTCCATTTCAGGACGGTAGTCAGAGGCCTCCCGCGAAATCATAATATCTCCACCTCCGACCAAATCGCGAAACCCTTCGTCCATGCCCGTTCCGCCAAGGACGTCGAAACCCTCCTGAGCATAGACCTGATGCAGCCATGCCGTAAGGCCAAGGCCGCCTGGCACACTATCAAGCTCGGCAATGGTAAAACCATCTTCGGTCAAAATCACATCGGGCCGAATTACCCTCGGCACCGCATCCGCCAACGACTTCTTCCGAGCCAACTCGATCAGTTCTGGCGGCTTTCCCCGATCGAGTAAGTCAGCAATCCAAGAGGGACGTTTACCGGAGGTGCTCAGCCGGTAAAGCAGATTGCAGGCCTCGACGAATTTGCGGAGGCGGAAACCCAACTTGGGTAACTCCTTGGCCATTTCCAGAGGTAGCACGAAAGGCTGATCCGCCACCCGCCACTCTTTACCAGCAAAGAGCCCTCCCTCTGGCAAGGCTGCGACCACCCGAGCAGCACGGTCTATCCGCACCGCCTCACTCTCTTGAGCCTCCATCACGCCAGTCCCTTCAGAGCCAAGCGCACTAGGTCCTCCGTCCCCACACCCTTATTCTTCAAAGCTA
>CAXMPH010000167.1:0-349 GCA_964195055.1 uncultured Chthoniobacterales bacterium
AAAACCCCGCCTTAGAAATATTATTTGTGCAAGAGATTATTACCCCTGTATCCGGCGTCCCCTTGATGGAAGGCGCCCTTGTCGAAGGAAATTGGCCCGAGTGGTTTGTCCTTTCGCGTAACCGTGGCTGGGAGCAGTTTCAGAAGCTGCCCCGTCCCCGCGCCAAGGAGGAAAATTGGCGTTTTTCCAACGTGAAAGCCCTCGATCTCGAGAGCTTTCGTTATCCGGTTGCGGTAACTGATGCCGACGACTTAGTGGGGCGATCCCTCGGTCTGGGTCAGGCTTCCGCCCGCTTCATTTTTGGCAATAATCGTGTTCTGGCAGCCACCCCACCGGCCGAGGCGCTGCT
>CAXMPH010000167.1:359-3614 GCA_964195055.1 uncultured Chthoniobacterales bacterium
TCCAAGCCGGACTGGTTGTCATGTCGCTCGAGGAGGCTGCGACCAAGCATACTCATCTTGTGCAAAAGCACTTTATGGCGCACGAGACCAAACTTGGTTCGGCCAAGTTTGCTGCTTTGCACCGCTCGGGACCGGTCGCTGGAGTTTTTATTCATGTGCCAAAAGACCTTGAGGTACCGCTGCCGATCGAGGTGTTTCATTGGGTTGAGGGAGAAAACTCAGCCGTCTTTCCCCACACCCTTGTTATTTGCGAGCAGCACAGCAAAGCGACGGTTGTCGAATATTTCCGTAGCGCTGATGACAAGCCCTCTCTCGCTTGCGGGGTCAATGATCTGGTGGTTCACGACGGTGCAAAATTGAATTACGTTGCGGTTCAGCAATGGAGTCTGGAAGCGACCGCCTTTCACCTCAACTCGACCACGGTTGGCCGCGATGCCACCTGCCTTGGTATGCAGGTCAATCTCGGCGGTAAATTTGTTCGAGGAGAAAGCTACAGCCGGATGGTTGCCGAGGGAGCTCGGAGCGATATGCTCTCGGTCAACATCGCCGGCGGTGAACAGATGATCGATCAGCGTACCTTTCAGGACCATGCCAAGCCGCAAGCCACCAGTGACCTCCTTTACCAGAATGCCCTGACCGGTAAGGGGAAAACCATTTTTTCTGGAGTGATTCGGGTTGAACCCGGGGCGCATCAAACCGATGCCTACCAGAAAGTGCGCAACATTGTCTTGAGCGACGCGGCTGAGGCCAACTCCATGCCCGGACTAGAAATCGAAGCCGACGACGTCCGTTGTAGTCATGGCGCCACCACCAGTCAGGTCGATGATCAGGAGTTATTTTACCTTCTGGCTCGCGGTATCCGTCCCGCGGCGGCCCAGCAGTTGCTCGTCATGGGTTTCTTCTGTGCTGTCCTTGGTCGCCTGCCCGAAGAAGCGCTACGGCGCCAGATCGAAGGGCTCGTGGAAAAGCGTTTGTTAGTGGTTCTGCAGGAATAGGAAGACTTTCACATACCCTTTCGACCCTAAGAGCCCAACCAACTCAGAGGGCTCTTCTTGTTTTCTTGCCGCCGCCGGGAAGTAACTGTGCCGTCTTGGCGTCCTCAGATCATTTTGTCGTGCTTGCTCTGAGGAGAGAAACCTCAGATTTTGAAGTTTCTGGGCTTGCGGGACTTGGGGAAAACGCCGTGGCTCAGAATTCTCCCACCTTTTGACCAAGCATTTTTTGGAGGAGTGTGTTCAAGGCAGAGGCGGGGAGGAGAAGGACTTTTTTTCCCTGAGATGGTTGCCATGCCGAGGGAGATAGCCGGTCGGTAAAGTTGATCTTTTCGATGCCAAGCTTAAGCGAATAGTCCCGGCTTCTGATGAGGACGCGGCGGGGTTGGTAGTCTGGTCCAATCCAGACCTGGGCCTCTAAATCTTCCATCCTCATCGTCTTGGCTAGCTCGGGGAGCAACTGAAGTTGCAGGAGACGGTGAGGGGACCCCTCAATATTTTCCATTCCCATATCCTTGACTTGGAAAACCATGGGAAGGAAGACCAGCATCTGGGGATCAAGGGTGGCTGGCAGAAGGGGGGTCGGAGTCTGATCCGGCCCATCATTTTCCACGTCGAGGCCGGCTGCCTCGGCGAGGGCTCGCATCGCTTCTGCCGGTGCGGCCCAAAGCTGTTGGTCATCGCGGCAGACGCTAAGGAGGGTCCCATTGTAAGCTAGGTCGGCTCTTAAATGATCAGGCCCCTCGAGAGCCAGTCGCAGTTTCATGCCTTGGGCCGCCGCCAGTCTCCCGGCTGCCTCTTCGACCGAGCACTCGGCCACCATGCTGCCGGGTTGTCCCTCGATCCCCCCGAAAGCGCAAGCGGCCAGGGGGGCGATGGCCTTGGCAAAGACTTGGTAGACCAGCTCATCCTCGGCCTGAGCCGGGTTAAGCAAGAGAAGAAAAAGGAGAATCCACCCGGCGATCTTGCCTGCAGCGAGGCGACCTATAGCATAGCCATGCATGTCGATTTCCGGGTTGCTCCTGCCGCACTTTCTCGCTTCAGACGGACTGCTCTTTGCTTTCCAAGAATCAACCTTAGCGGGGCGCCTTATCATTTTCACGCTCTTCGTCGTGTCTATTTTTAGCTGGTCGGTCATGGTGACTAAATTGCGGATGATCCGCTTCGCCCGCAAGCAAACCGAGAGATTTTTTGCCGTCATTCGCAAAAATCGCCAACCACTCCATCTTTACGCGAAGGAGCAGGGGTTTGAGGGGTCACCCTCCTACGCGGTTTACCGAGCCGGCTGTGAGGAGCTGTCTTTCCAGATGCTGGGTTCCGCCGAGGTGGATGAAACTTTTTCTGCCAGGGTCGAGATAGCTAACCGGATTAGCCCAGCGCAAATGCGGGCGGTGAGCGTGGCGATGGAGCGGGCGGTGGGCGAGTCGGGTCTTCGGATGGAGTCTCAGATGATCATTCTCGCTACCGCGGTGAGTGGCTCACCATTTCTGGGTTTGCTTGGTACGGTTTGGGGGGTCATGGATGCCTTCAGTGGGGTGGCTTCGGCGGGGACCCCCAATCTGGCGGCGATGGCACCAGGCGTCTCTGGGGCGCTTCTCACCACCGTCGTCGGATTGCTCGTGGCTATCCCGGCCATGTTTGGCTACAATTTTCTCGTCACCAGCCTCCGCACCCAACTGGTGCAGACGGACAACTATGCTGCCGAATTGTCCTCGGAGTTCGACCATCGTTTCGTCAACTACGATCATCGGAGCTGATTGGCCATGCGTCGCTATTCGGATAAACAGGCGCTCTCGACGATTTCGGAAATCAATGTGACGCCGCTGCTGGACCTGGCTTTTGTTCTCCTGATCATTTTCATGATCACCACTCCCCTTTTGGAGAACAGCATGGATCTTATCGTGCCGACGAGCGAAGCCGCGGAGGGAGCGGTCGATCCGGCAAAGGTGCAGATGGTCTCGATTGATCGGGACGAAATAATCAAATTGAACAAGAAGGAAGTAACCGAGGACGGTTTGGCGGAACAGCTGGTTGCTCTCCAGGCAGAGGCCCCCGGTACCGCGGTAATTGTCCGAGCGCACCGTGACTTGCCGGTCCAACGGTTCATCACCGTCATGGATGCGATCGCCCAAGCGGGTATTACTAAGGTCGGCGTCATGACCCGACCGCTCGAGGAGTAGAGTACCCCATGAGCGAACCTCGTTTTCGGCTCACCCTCCTAGGGGTGGCCCTCATTCATGCCATCCTGATTGGCTTAGCTGTC
>CAXMPH010000168.1:0-3228 GCA_964195055.1 uncultured Chthoniobacterales bacterium
GTACTCTGTGTTTCCCATGATCTTAACTTGGCCGCCGAGTTTTGTGATCGCCTGATGATTTTGTCCGAGGGAAAAATCAGGGTACTCGGTCCTCCGGAGGAGGCCCTGAGCGAGGGTGTTCTCCAGGAAGTGTTCCATTGCCCCTCTCTCCGAGTAACCTCCAATCCTTTCACGGGGCGCCCCGGGACCGTTTTTGCCCCATGAGCACAGCCCTCCGCCTCATTCTCTTGGTCACCGCCACCTTGATCTTAATCATTACCGCGGTTTGCTACGGACCAACCGCTCTGCTGGATCTGCCTCGCCTCATCGAATTACTCCGCCTTGGCCCGATCACCCCAGACCTGGAACGTGCCTCGCTTGTTTTGTGGGAACTCCGTCTTCCCCGCATCCTGTTAGCCGCCGCGGCCGGCGCCAATCTGGCTCTCGGCGGCCTTCTTTTGCAGGCAATTTTTCGCAACCCTCTCGCGGAACCTTATTTGTTGGGTCTTTCTTCAGGCGGAGCGCTTGGAGCGGTGCTAGCCCTCGCCACCGGCCTCATCGCGGTGACCTGGTCCGCTTTAGCAGGAAGCCTAGCGATTGCCGCTATTGTCATGCTCCTTGGCCGACGGCGGATCGCAGCCGACTTACCTTCCTTGCTTCTCGTCGGGGTGGCCCTCGGGGCTCTGGCCCAAGCCTTCACCACCGCTCTCATTCTCCGTTTCGATCCGGGAGCACTGCGGAGCATTCTCTTCTGGCTCATGGGAAGTTTTGCCGGGCGAGGATGGCCCGAGGTCTGGTTGCTCTTACCCGCCGCACTCTGCGGCAGCTGCCTCATTTTTCTCCTGCACCGCCCCCTCGATCTTCTGGCTTTGGGTGGAGAGGGTGCTCATCACCTCGGGGTACGGGTGATGTGGTTGCAAGGGGGAGGAATTGCCCTAGCCGCCATCCTTGCCGCGCTCACGGTGGCGACTTGCGGGACCATCGGTTTTGTCGGCCTCATGGCACCGCACATGGCACGCAAGCTGGTTGGGGCGCCACACGGTGCATCTATCCCAGCCAGTGTTCTTATCGGGGTCATCCTCACCGTGGGAAGTGATCTGGCCGCCCGAACCATCCTCGCCGGCACCGAGTTGCCCGTTGGCATTGTTACCGGAGCTCTCGGGTGCGTCTTTTTCCTCGCTCTCCTCCGGCAAAAACGCTGAATTTTTAGGGAATGGTCAAAATCTCTCTCGCTTACGAAGGATCTCTGCGCTGCCGCGCCACCCACGGACCGTCCGGTCAAACCCTTCAGACCGACGCCCCCGTAGACAACCATGGCCGGGGAGAGTCATTTTCTCCAACCGATCTTGTGGCCACCGCGCTCGGTAGCTGCATGGCTACCCTACTCGGAATTATAGCCGACCGACACCATCTCGATCTTCGAGGCATGGAGATTGTCGTCAGCAAAGAAATGTCGACCGAAGCCCCTCGCCGTATCGCCCGGTTAGCTACCACCATCGGCATCCCCTTGCCCCCCGATCACCCTCAACGCAAGGTGCTGGAAAATGCCGCCCTGACCTGCCCCGTCCATCAAAGCCTCCATCCCGAGATAGAAAAACCTCTCGATTTTCAATGGATCGGTTAACCACGCATTGCCTGCACCCCCTGCCTCGGGCATGTTTTATGACATGCGTACCGTTCGTCCCAACGACAAATCCTACCAGCGTTTCCTAAAATCGCTCGACCGTAGCTCCGCCCCGGCCCCTGAGGTTGAAAAAACGGTGAGAGAGATCATCGCTGGCCTAGAAAAAGAGGGCGACCGAGCCTTAATTCGCTACACCAAGAAGTTTGGCGGTCCCGCTTTGACACCGAAGCAACTCGCTGTCCCGGCGAAAGATTTGTCGGCGGCATGGAAATCCCTTGATGCCCCCACCCGGCGAGCTCTGCGGGCGGCTCACCGCAACATCAGAGACTTTGCCCGGAAGAGTCTTCGACGAAACTGGTCGGCACGTAACGCCCAGGGGGGGCAAACCGGTGAGCGCTTCGACCCTTTCACCCGCGTTGGGATTTATGTCCCAGGAGGAACGGCCCCGCTTGTTTCCACCGCTCTGATGACCTGCACCTTTGCCGCCGCCGCCGGCGTGCCCCAGATTGTTGCGGTTACCCCAGCGGGACCAGACGGCCAGGTTAGCCAGCCTTTACTCGCCGCTCTTCACTTGGCGGGGGCCACCGAAGTCTACCGAGTAGGAGGTGCTCAGGCGGTAGCAGCCTTGGCTTGCGGCACCAAAACCATCCAACCCGTGACCAAGATTTTCGGACCCGGCAACAGTTACGTTGTCGAAGCCAAGCGCCAGCTTTTCGGAAGAGTTGCCGTGGATTTGCTTCCCGGACCAAGCGAGATTCTCATCATCGCCGATGGGACAGCCAATCCTTCTTGGATTGCCTCTGATCTGCTAGCTCAAGCTGAGCATGGAGGAGACAGCGCCACCCTACTTTTGACCGACTCGGAGACAATCCTGATCAAGGTGGCCGAGGAGGTAGAAGGGCAAGCAGCCGCTCTTACCCGTGGAGCCATTCTGAAAAAGTCCCTTCGCCGCGCCGCTCTGGTCAAGGTGAACAACCTGAGCGAGGCGGTGAATTTGGCCAACGATTTCGCGGCAGAGCACGTCTCCCTCCAAGTGGCTCAACCGCGCAAGCTAGCCCCTAAGCTACTCACCTCTGGAGCCATCTTTCTCGGCGGCTGGTCTCCCGTAGCAGTGGGGGATTTCCTCGCTGGACCCAGCCACGAGTTACCCACCGGTGGGGCAGGCAAGTCCTTCGCTGGTCTGACGGCCGACCAGTTTCAGCGAAGGACCAGTTTGGTCGAGTTCGACCGACGCTCCCTTGCCCAGTCTGTCGCAATCGTTGAGACTTTCGCCGCTATAGAAGGACTCGACGCCCACGGACGCTCGGCCCGTATCCGCCTTCAATGATCTGGCGAACTAGCCGTCGCAATTTTGACCTGACCTCCCGAGGGGTCATTATGGGAGTGATCAATGTTACCCCTGATTCATTTTCCGATGGAGGATCCTTCCGCAGTCTCGCTGCCGCGGTAGAGCATGGTCTACGGATGGAGGAAGCGGGGGCGGAGATTCTTGATATCGGGGGAGAATCAACCCGGCCTGGTGCGGCCGCCGTCTCGTCCCAAGAGGAGCTGGATCGGGTTATTCCGGTGATGGAGCAGCTGAGCCACCAAACTGGAGCGGCCCTCAGCATCGACACCTCGAAAGC
>CAXMPH010000168.1:3238-3594 GCA_964195055.1 uncultured Chthoniobacterales bacterium
ATGGAGGCTGGAGCAGAGATTATCAATGATGTTACCGCTCTAGGTGGTGACGAGGTCATGGCTTCCGTAGTAGCTCGGACGGGCGCCGGCGTCATTTTGATGCACATGCGAGGAACCCCTCGGGACATGCAGGTGGACCCCAACTACGACAAGGTCATCGAGGAAGTAACCAGCTTTCTCAAGGAGCGACTAGCGGTCGCGATCGAGGCGGGTGTGCCCGTGGACCGCATCGTGGTGGATCCAGGTATCGGTTTCGGCAAAACGGTGGAGCACAATTTGCAACTCATTGCCTCGCTCGACAAATTAGGCAGCCTTGGTTGCCCGATACTACTCGGAGCCTCTCGCAAATCTTTCCT
>CAXMPH010000169.1:0-3593 GCA_964195055.1 uncultured Chthoniobacterales bacterium
GACGATTCCGGGAATGAGTTGCCCCTCGGGATTGGGGAAGAGGGCCCGTAACTCGAGGGTTCCAGATTCCGAGGAGACTTGGTTGTCGACATAGTCGAGCTTTCCCTTTTCTGAGTAATCGTGGCCATCGGCTAGGCGAAGGTAGAATTCCTGACCTTTGCCGGGGCCATCGCCAGGCCGGTCGTCCTCACTTCGGAGAAGGCCGAGCATGGTCCGTTGGTCCACCGTAAAATAAGCGTAGACAGGGTTGTCGCTCACCACCGTGGCCAAGAGGGTGTTTTCGCCGGAGCCGATGAGGTTCCCCTCGCTCACCAGATTGCGTCCGATTCGTCCGTTGATCGGTGAAGTGATGCTGGTGTAGCTGAGGTCTAGCTCCGCTTTTTGCAGCATCCCCTCAGCCTCTTTGACATGGGCGATCGCTTCATTGCGTCGAGCGCTTGCCTGAAGAAATTCAATCTGTGAAACGGTTCCCTTTTGGAAAAGCTGTTCCTGAATTTGGTAGGTGGCATCAGCCAACTGGGCCGAGGCCTTGGTTCGCTCCAGCGAACCCTCGGCACTCTGTACTGCCGCCTGATAAAGCTCGGGTTCAATGGTAAAGAGAGGGTCACCCTCCTTGACTAGCTGTCCCGGGGAGAATTTGATCTCTTGGAGGAGGCCCGATACCCTCGCTCGGATTTCGACCGTTTCGGTCGCATCAATTCTTCCAGTTACTTCTTCGTAGACCTCTGCCGTGGTGGGTCTTACTTCGATCACTCCCACGGACGGTGCCGGTGGCGGGGAGAAGGTGTTTTGGGGGCCGCAACCTCCGGCTAAGAGCAGGGTAAGAAAGGTCAGAACTTTGACCTCTTGTCCTTGCCGGATGGTGTGAAACCGCATCGCTGCATCGTTTCACAATGTTGGTTCACCTCAAGGTTGAAAAGTTCGGTCATTATGGCCCAACGAACTTTTGCCTCATTGGCATTTCCTGATTATGTTTGGGGCTCTTCATGTCCTTTGCCGCCATTCTCTTTTCCGTGCTCGCCCCCATGCAAAAAGGGCGCCTCAGTCTTATTCTTCCGGATGGCACTAGGAAGGTCTTCGGTGGTCTGGGGGAGGAACCCAAGGCAGAAATCCGGATCAAAGAAGTCGAGTTTTTCCGGCGTTGCGTGCTCGGTGGACCTGTCGGCTTCGGTGAGGCCTACATGGAGGTGCTCTGGGAGACCGACGACCTTGTCGGGGTAATTTCTTGGTTTATCCGCAACGCAGACGATTCCACTGTTCTGGAGGGTTCGGGGCGGACTGATCCTCGCCTCGGATTGATGAATTTTGTCCATAAGGTAGCCCACAAGCTGCGGCCCAACAGCAAGCAAACCAGTCGCCGCAACATTGCCGAGCATTACGACCTGAGTAATGATTTTTTTCGACTTTGGCTTGATCCAACCATGACTTATTCCAGTGCCTACTGGGATGATCCTCAAGCAACTCTCGAGGAAGCACAGATTCGTAAGTACGATGTGCTGTGCCGCAAATTGCGTTTGCAGCCCACCGATGAAGTCCTCGAGATCGGCAGTGGTTGGGGTGGCTTCTCCATCCATGCTGCTTCTCATTTTGGATGCCGCGTCACCACCGTGACGATTTCACAGGAGCAGCACGATGAGGCGGCCCTCCGGATTAAGGACGCTGGTCTGGCTGACCGGATCAACCTGCGCCTGATGGACTACCGCGACTTGCAGGGTAAGTTTGATAAGATTGCCTCCATCGAAATGCTCGAAGCGGTCGGGCACAAGTACCTCGAACCTTACTTCGCCCAGTGCCATCGTCTCCTGGCCAGAAAAGGGTTGCTCGGTCTGCAATACATCACCTGCCCAGATGCTCAGTATGAGGTGCTGCGGCGTGGGGTGGATTTTATCCAGCGGCATGTTTTTCCCGGATCACTTCTCAATAGCGTGGGGAGGGTCAACCAGGCGCTCAACCGCACCGGAGACTTGTTCCTCCACGATCTACATGACATGGGGCCCTACTATGCCCGCACCCTTCATGTCTGGCGGGAGAATTTTTCTGGGGCGCTCGAGGCGGTGAGGGAGCAAGGCTTCAACGAGAGATTTATCCGCAAGTGGGACTACTACTTGGCCTACTGCGAGGCTGCCTTTGCCACCCGCCACATTAGCGTGGTCCAGGGAATCTACACCCGAGCGGACAATCGCACCCTGGATCATCCTTCCAGGCTGAATCGGGGGGCCTCCTAATGCTTGAGTGGAACGAATTCTGGGGACTGATGGCCTTCGCTCTCTGGATCCCTGTGGTGATGATGGCTGGGGTATGGTTGCTGGCGCGGATTCTTAATAATGCGAGCATCGTTGATATTTTTTGGTCTTATGGATTCATCCCCGTGGTGGTTATTTGCGCCCTGCTGGGCCCAGGATACTTTTGGCGCAGCCTCATCCTTGTTCTCATGGTGACTATTTGGGCCGGGCGTCTGGGAACCTATTTGCTTATCCGGGTGGCCAAGCATCACCCCGAAGAAGATGGCCGCTATGCGACGCTGCGGCGGCAGTTTCCCCACCAAACATGGGCGATGTTTTTCGGGTTTTTTGAAGCGCAAGCGCTCCTCATTACCCTGCTTAGCCTGCCCTTTGTCCTCGTTTTTGCCAATCCGAAGATCGGTCTGGGGGTTTTTGAATATGCCGGGGTGGCCCTCTGGTTTGCTGCTATGGCGGGTGAGGCACTGGCCGACGCCCAGCTCCATCGGTTCCGTTCAAACCCAGCAAATAAGGGGAAAACTTGTCGGGCTGGACTCTGGAGATACTCGCGGCACCCCAACTATTTTTCCGAGTGGTTGATCTGGGTGGCTTATTTTGTTTATGTCCTTGGCTCGCCCACTGGCTGGATTGCCTTTTATGCTCCTCTTTTAATGTATATTTTTCTTACCAAAGTAACCGGAATCAAAGCGACAGAGGAGCACTCCCTCCGTACTCGCGGCGAGGATTACCGTGCCTACCAGCGCGAAACCAATGCGTTCTTCCCTTGGTTCCCCAACCGTTCCTGAGATGAGTTTGCTCGATCAAGTTCTGGAAAAGGGATTTCTCCCGGATTTTGCCATCCGTGCCGGCATCAATTCACTGTTAGCCCGCAAGCTCAAGGATGAAACCCGAGGTGGGGTGGATGTTGAGCAAAAGGCTCTCATGGATTTTGTCCGCGAACTCAAGACAATGCCCATCGCGGTCAAGACAAGAGAAGCGAATGAGCAGCATTACGAAGTGCCGACCGAATTTTTCAAATTGGTTTTGGGGCCGCGGATGAAGTACAGCGGTGGACTTTGGCCGACCCGCCAGACCACCCTGAAGGAGTCGGAGGAAGCTATGCTGGCGCTGAGTTGTCAGCGGGCACAATTGGAAGATGGCCAGCGTGTCCTCGAATTGGGCTGTGGTTGGGGTTCCCTGACGCTGTGGATGGCGCAACAGTACCCCAATTCTCGGTTTCTCGGGGTTTCCAACTCTCGGACACAAAGAGAGTATATCGAGGCCGAGGCGACAAGGCTGGGCCTAGGGAATGTAGAAATCCAGACGGCTAATGTTGCTGAAGTGGAGTTGCCACGGGAGGAATTCGATCGGGTG
>CAXMPH010000170.1:0-3549 GCA_964195055.1 uncultured Chthoniobacterales bacterium
GGGGAGGACGATATCAAACAAGGGGAAGGAAAAATCTGAAGGCCAGACTTGACCCCAGACTGCGTCCAGAAAGAATTCAAAGGCGTTAGTTGGATTCAGGCATCATGCTTGTCCGCTAGCCTCCTAACTCAACTGGGCCTCTGCTTCCACCGATCAAGGTCTCAACTACCCAAATTATTCTTATGACCAACGAATCCAAGTGCCCCTTCAATCATGGCCAAGGCGGAACCGCCCAAGCTGCTGGCCAAGGAAAATCTAACAGCGACTGGTGGCCCAAGAGTCTCAAACTGGGGATGCTCAGCCAGCATTCGGCTAAGTCGGATCCATTAGGCGCTGACTTCGATTACGCGGAGGAGTTTCAGAGCCTTGATTTTGAAGCCTTGAGGAAAGACCTCCTTCTCCTCATGACTGATTCTCAGGACTGGTGGCCGGCAGATTTCGGACACTACGGACCTTTTTTCATTCGGATGACCTGGCACAGCGCCGGCACCTACCGAACCGGCGACGGGCGCGGTGGCGGAGGCAATGGTAGCCAGCGTTTCGCTCCGCTCAACAGTTGGCCCGATAACGTCAACCTCGACAAGGCTCGTCGCTTGCTTTGGCCGATTAAGCAAAAGTATGGCCAGAAAATTTCTTGGGCCGATCTGATGATCTTGACCGGTAATGTTGCTCTGGAATCGATGGGCTTTAAGACCTTTGGCTTCGCGGGTGGGCGCAAGGATATTTGGGAGCCTGAAGAGGATATCTACTGGGGCTCGGAGAAGGAGTGGCTCGAAGACAATCGTTACTCGGGTGACCGCGAACTGGAAAATCCGCTGGCGGCGGTTCAGATGGGCCTGATTTACGTCAATCCTGAAGGTCCCAATGGCAACCCTGACCCTCTCTTGGCGGCTCGTGATATCCGTGAGACATTCGCTCGCATGGCCATGGATGATGAGGAGACGGTCGCGCTCATTGCCGGCGGTCATACCTTCGGAAAATGCCATGGAGCTGGAGACGCCGACTTGGTTGGACCTGCTCCTGAAGCAGCCCCTTTAGAGGAGCAAGGCCTTGGGTGGAAGAGCAGTTTTCGCTCGGGTAAAGGCGCTGACACTATCAGCAGTGGCCTAGAGGTCACTTGGTCGAAGTTGCCGACCCAATGGAGCAACAGCTACTTTGAGAATCTCTTTGGCTATGAGTGGGAACTGACCAAAAGCCCTGCTGGGGCCCAGCAGTGGGTGGCCAAGGGAGCAGAAGCGATCATCCCCGACGCCACCGATCCAACAAAATTCCACCTCCCGACCATGCTAACCACGGATCTTTCCCTCCGTTTTGATCCAGCCTACGAAAAGATTTCGCGCCGTTTCTATGAGCATCCCGAAGAATTTGCGGCCGCCTTCGCCCGGGCCTGGTTCAAGTTGACCCATCGCGATATGGGGCCTCGTGCCCGTTACCTCGGACCGGCCGTTCCCGAGGAGGAGCTTCTTTGGCAGGATCCCATCCCCGCGGTGGATCACCCTCTGATTGATGAGACAGATGCGATCGCCCTCAAGGCTAAGGTGCTAGCCTCTGGGCTGACTATCTCGGAGCTGGTCTCCACCGCTTGGGCGTCGGCTTCCACTTTCCGTGGTTCAGACAAGCGCGGTGGCGCCAACGGAGCCCGTCTCTCTCTCGCCCCGCAGAAGGACTGGGCGGTCAATCAACCCGACCAACTTGCCAAGGTGCTCGATATTCTCAAGGGCATCCAAAGTGAGTTTGACCAAGCCCAAGCGAATGGCAAAAAAATCTCATTGGCCGACCTCATTGTTCTCGCCGGTGGTGCCGGGGTGGAAGAGGCCGCTCGCCTAGGCGGGCACCCCGTCTCTGTTTCGTTTGCCCCAGGACGCATGGATGCTTCCTCGGAGCAGACCGACGTGGCTTCCTTCGCCGTTCTCGAGCCTCTGGCTGATGGCTTCCGCAACTACGCCAAGACCAAGTTTACTATCTCGGCCGAGGAAATGCTGATCGACAAAGCGCAATTGCTGACTTTGACCGCACCCGAAATGACTGTCTTGGTGGGAGGGTTGCGGGTGCTCAACGCTAACTTCGATCGTTCCCAGAATGGGGTTTTGACTAAACGTCCCGAAGTCCTAAGCAACGACTTCTTTGTCCATCTCCTCGACATGGCTGTCGTCTGGCTTCCCGCGACAGAGGAGGCCGATGCTTTTGACGGCCGCGATAGCAAAACCGGGGAGATTCTTTGGAAAGGGACAAGAGTCGATCTTATCTTTGGCTCGAACTCGGAGCTGCGTTCCTTGGCGGAAGTCTACGCCAGCTCGGACGCCGAGAAAAAGTTCGTCGAGGACTTTGCCGCGGCTTGGAGCAAGGTGATGAACCTTGACCGATTTGACCTCGGTTAATCGCCTTCGCTCGCAGCTTTAGTGTTAGATTAATTATTTCCCAGAGGGGGCGCTGCGGGGTGGAGGTTAATCAAGGTCCCGTTCCGCGAGTGCCTCTTCATCGAGGCCTAGGTAGTGGCCGAGTTCGTGGAGGTAGGTTCGAGCGATCTCCTCGGCGAATCCGGTTCCTTCTGCGGTGGACTCTTCTCGGATATTTTCTAGATAAAGAATGATCTGGGGTGGGGGACCGGGCTGGCTGTCGTGTTCGTGGCGAGGCGCTCCGACGAAGAGACCGAGGACATCGGGTGGGAGGCCATCATCAAGCAGTGACCGAGCTGGCCGTTCCTCAAAACAAACGGGAAGCTGCTTGGCTGCCGCCTGTAGCTTTGCCGGGAGTCGGCTCAAGGTTTCCTTTACCACCTGATGGGCCAAAGAGTCCGTCCTCATCCTGAGCCGAAGCGTTGCTTGGCGCGCTCGCGGAGGCGGATGCCCGCGGCGGTGCCAGCGGGTTGCCTCCTGAGAGCACCTAAGGAGAAGGCGCACATTCCGTCCCAGAGGGCTCCGGCGCTGAGTCCCTCGGTCTGGAGATAGCGCTTGAAGTTGCCGCCGAGGTAGCTCCGAAGGTGGGCGCGGTGGGGTGAGTGAAAAGACAGGTAGGAGAGGTTTTGCAGGAGAGAGAGAAACTTGGCCCGGTGGGCGGCACCGCTGGCTTTTGCATCCTCGGGTGGGGGGGGGAGGTGCGGCACTGCGACCTGGGCAGTAAAGACACCACCGAGCATGGAGGCGACCCGCATGGAGAGCTCAAGATCCTCGCCCAGCATCCAGAAGTCCTCGCGGAAGTAGCCGGCTTGCTCGAAGGCCTCGCGGGTGTAAAGCATACAGGCTCCGGTGGCCCAGCAAAACGGGTGAGCCTCTTCACCAAAGACCGCCCCACATTGCTCGGGTGCTCGCATTTGGCGGATGGCCTCCCGGAGAGAAGGGTCGGTGGGTTCGGGAAAGCCCCAAAGGCTTCCCTGGCCATCAAAAAGTAAGGGGGCTGCTGCTCCGTGGCCGCCGATGACCTCAAGGAGGCCTGACAGCGCCTCTGGGGCCACGACAACGTCGTCATCAAGAACGAGAACATGGGTGACCTCTGGATCTTGAAGCGCCTTTCTGATGGCGGTGTTCCATGCTGCCCCGGGGCCATCGTTAT
>CAXMPH010000171.1:0-3262 GCA_964195055.1 uncultured Chthoniobacterales bacterium
TCACATACTCGACCAGCCAAGAGCGGTATTTTGAGAGCCGAAAATACCAGTTCTCCTCCTCGATAAAAACAACCTCCCCCCACTCGGGACCGAACTCACCGCTCGAATCGCGTTCCTTATCCGTGAGAAACTGTTCTTGGCGGACGCTGTAGTGGCCACTGTGCCGAGCCTTGTAAAGATCCCCTTGTTCGTGCAGTTGCTCTAGCACCTTCTGTACCGCTCGAATGTGACGGGGATCGGTTGTCTCGGCCCATCCATCGTAAGCGATATTCAGCCTCGCCCAGAGTGCCTTGAACTTGGCGGTTAGTTCTCCGGCAAAGGCCGCGGGAGAAACCCCCGCCTTTTCGGCAGACTGCTGCACTTTTTGGCCATGCTGATCTACCCCGGTGAGAAAAAAGACAGACCGTCCGCGTTCGCGGTGCCAACGGGCAATCACATCGGCCAGCACCTTTTCGTAAGCGTGGCCGATATGGGGCGGCGCATTCGTGTAATCGATCGCCGTGGTAATGAAAAAAGTGTCAGCGGACATAAGTAGTCCCCTATCAAACCTGTCTCCGGCTCAAGACCCAACGCCAAAATGCCTCGAACCCCTTGGGGCCTACATGGCCGGACGCAACACCTTGAGGTCCGAAGCCTCTCGGGCCGTAACCATCCACTGCAAAAAGAGGAGCAACTTTTCCTGCTGCAGGACTCTTTGGGTAAGTTGAGGAAGGCGCTCGGCCATGGTGGCATCGTCCGCTTCTTGGCGAGCTTCCAGATAAACAAAGAATCCTCCACTTGAAGACGGGGTGAAGGGGCTGAGGGTTCCCGCCGGTAAATCTGCTGCCGCCATGAGCACCTGTCGCATCTCGGGGGTGGCCTCGGGGCTAAATACGCTGAGCCCCTTAATTTCTTCCGTCTTGAGTTTTTGCGCCTGAGCGGCGGCAGCGAAGGTGGCTCCTTCAGACATTTTCGCTCGTAACCCAGTGAGAGCAACTTCAGCTGCCTGACGCACCGCGGCATCGCGCTTTTGGGTGATGATATCAGCCCGCAGGTCGGCCTGAGCCTCCTCTAAGGTCAAGGGACGCCCCGCCGCTATCTCGGCAACTTCAATCACCGCATAACCGGCTTCACCAAGTTGAACGACTTCGTAATTACCCACCCCGGAAGGAAGGCGAAAAGCGATGCGGGCAGCCGCCGGTACCACGGATTTTTCAATACCCGTGAGAGACTTGCCAGCCGCTCCGTTAGCCGCAAAAAACGGAGTTGTTCCCACTTGGAATCCTTTGGCCTTAGCTACCTCCACCAAGGGTTGGTCGCTCTCGGTCAGAGCCTCAATAAAATTTCCGGTGGCGGTGGCGACTTGCTGCAAGGCATCGATGCGAGCCCGATCTTTCAGCTCGGCTTGGTCCGAAGTCAGCTCAAACGCCACATAGCGAACGGAGCGCTTCTCGGGAGCCTGTAAGACAGACTGGCGCTCGTGATAGACGGCCTGCAATTCCTCGTCGGACACCTTAATACTCTCAAGAAACTCAGAGGCGGGGAAACGAACCACTTGAAGGTCGATTGGCCGCAGACGCTCCAATCCCGGAGCTAAATCACCGGGCAAGACGACCGCGGGTGACTCGACCAATTGCTTCAACTCCTCCAGCCGCAGACTGTCCCGCATGACGCTTTCGAGCTGACGTTCGGTGAAACCGCGCGGGGCAAGTTGTTCCTGCAAAAACGCAGAATATTTAACCGTGTCAAACTGCCCGTTGGTCTGAAAAACCGATAATGTCTTGATCCGATCAACCACCGCCTGCTCCGCTGGCTCGACCCCCAGAGCAGCAGCTTCGTGCTGCAGCACCATGAGATTCCAGATGAAGTTATTGGCGGCTTCATCTTCCGTCTGGGCCTGTCCCGCCAAGCCTCTGACTAAGTCGTACTGACCGAGGGCAAGAGCAAGTTGGTAGTTTCGTACCGCTTTCTCGACATCGACCTGCATAACGTCTCGATCATATATCTTAGCTACGATGTTCGACCCCACCCGATCCATGTCGGTTGTGTTGTAGAGAAAGGCGAAGGCGATGATAGTGAGGACAGCAATGACAAGCATGAGCCAGCGCTGGTGTTTGCGGATTGTAGTAAACATGGGACGATTAAGTTGAAAAAAACGTATTGGTGGCTTATGTCATCACGAAGATGAAAGCAAGCTCACTCCCCAGTCTTATCCTTGCTGCTACTCTGATTGCCGGGTCCAGCTGGGCTTCACTGGCTTCAGCCCAAGACACTCTCATCCGCAAGAGCCGACAGAAAACAGAGGGAAAAATCACCGGAGTGAAAGGCGGAAAAGTCCGGATACAAATTGGCAGCGGAGCCACCACGATTCCACTGGCCGATATCAGGAAAATTACAATGATGGCACCTCCAACCTTCGATGCTGCCGCGGCAGAGCTAGCCTCGGGAAATGTTCAGACGGCCGTGACCTTGTTGCAAAAGCTCAACGACAACTTCGCCGGTCTGCCGGTTCCGTGGGCTGAGCGAGCAGCCGCCATGCTGGGTGATGCTAAGCTGGAGGCAGGTGATGCCGCAGGCGCCAAAGCCGCTTATGCCAAGTTTAGTGAAATATATCCTGAGGCTGATGCGCTGGCTGACCTCGGGAGGGCCCGCTTGGCTGTCGAAGCTGGCCAGTACCAAGAGGCCTCCCAGCTTCTCCAGTCCATCTTGTCCAAGTCCTCTCAAATCGCTTTCCCCGACGCCAACCAGGGGCCCAAATTTTGTCAGGCCTATTATCTCCAGGGGCGTGTCCTGGAGGCGACCGACGATAATCAGGCCGCCTTGCAACATTATCTGACGGCCTCGGCGGTCTTTCCCTTCGATCCCCAGGCGGTAGCTTCTGCCGAGGAACGAGCGAGGCAGCTGCGTCGCCAAGACACCGAGCTGGTTGCTCCCTAAATTTCAAATCACTATACCTCCCATGACCACCCGCCAGTTGACCCTTGTCACCACCTCTCTTTTTGCCCTAACCGCGGCCACCGGCCGTGCGGCAGAGAGCGAAAGCACCTCCATCATTGAGACGATCCTTCATGGTGGACCGCTGATTATCATGATCTGGCTGGCCATCATTTCGACCTCAATCGTTATGGTGACATTTGTTATCCAGCTTTTTCTTCAAGTGCGCCGCCAGAGCCTCGCTCCCAAGGAATTGGTGGCCGCCCTCGATGAGACCCTCCGGGCGGGAAACTTTCAGGAGGCATGGGAAGTTTGCCGGGCCAACACCAAGACCTACGTCTGCGCTGTT
>CAXMPH010000171.1:3272-3546 GCA_964195055.1 uncultured Chthoniobacterales bacterium
TTTGGGAGGAGCCTTGGAGCGCATCGGAAGAGGCAAGGATGCCACCGAAACAGCGGTCATCGATCTGGGGATTCGCGAGGCTCAGATTTTTAAGACGCGTAACAGCTATCTCTCCGTCATCGGTGTCATATCGCCCATGATCGGACTCCTTGGAACCGTCATCGGCATGATGGGTGCGTTTGCCGTCCTTGGACAATCCGGAGTCTCCGACCCCCGCAAGCTGGCTATGAGCATCGGTGAGGTCCTTCTCGCCACTGCCAGCGGCCTCTTCATC
>CAXMPH010000172.1:0-3535 GCA_964195055.1 uncultured Chthoniobacterales bacterium
GAGTCGGCTCCAATCGACTTTTCGTAGGTGGACAACTTCGGTTTTCATCTTTCGTCCTTGAATGTCCACGACCAAATGATCGCCAAGGCGGACCCCGAGATCCTTGGCCATACCTGACTCGAGTGAGAGCGGGATGGGATCCTCGGGGGCCCACGGGGCTGGGGGCCAGGCTCCGCCCGCCTCGCTTTCCGAACCACTCAGTTCTTCTCGGTAGCTGGAACGAAATTCTCGACGGAGGAATCGTCGGGGGACACGGTCCTCTTCAAGGAGTTCCTCCACTCCGCGCCCTTTGACCGAAGACAATCTCATCGCCACCATCGGCTCACTTTGGAGGACGGAAAGCCCGTTTTTCTTGAGGAGGGAGTGGAGGCCCTTGAGCTGATCGGGTTGGACATCGACAAGATAAAGATTGGGTCCAGCGCTGTTTTCGGTGGCGGAGATGGCCCCGAAAATTTGGGCCCGAGCACAGAAGGTCAAGGAGAGAAGAAACACCCCCAGTCCGAGCGAGATGACGTAAAGCAATGTCTGGTTTTGAGGGCGGAAGAGATTGGCTAAACCCTGCCGTACAAGATAGCCCAAGGGGGCTTTGCTTCCCTGACGGGCGACCAAGATGAGAATCTTTCCGGCGGCCGCGAGGAGGAGGAAAACACCGGTCAGCCCAAGGGGGAAAAACAGGCTGCGAACCAGACTGGCACTTGCGAGGAAGGAAAGTGCTGCGAGGAGGCCAAAGAGAAAAATAATCACCGGGAGGGCGCGGAGAAATACCCGGCGGCGGCGGGCGAAGCTTTCTCCGGTCCGAAGCACCTCTAGGGGAGGGATGTCGTGGACTTGAAGCAGGGCCAGCAGGGCAAAGCTGGTGCATGCTAAGAAACCAGCTAAGGCGACGAGTAAGACAGCCGAAGGCGACGGCCAGAGGGAAAGAGTGATCGGGAGTTCCTCGCCGAACCAGACAACGAGTCCGGCGTGGAGGAGGACGCCCACGCTCGCTCCAGCCACCGTGGCCAGCCATCCTAGGACGGTGGCCTGTACGAGATAAATAGCGAGGCTGCCGTTGGAGGAGAGTCCGAGACAGCGAAGAATGGCAATGCTGGGCCGCCGCCGCCGGATTTGGGTATGCATCGCGCTGGCCACCCCGACCGCGCCCAAGACGAGACTGAGTAAGGCAATGAGGGAGAGAAATTGTTCGAAACGGTCGAGTACTCGGCCCAATTCTTGACCTCGGTCGCGGGAGGTTTCGATTTTCCAGCGTTCTCCCTTGGTTTGCTCCCGCATCTGTTCGGCGACCTCATCGGCATCCGACGCTGGGGGTAATTTTAGGTGAGCGTGGTAGCTGGCCAAGCTGGTCCGACCGAGAAGGCCGGTCGCTGCAAGAGCCGCCGGGTTGGCGTAGACGTCGGGAGCAAAACCGGCAAAGCGTCCGGTTCTGGAGCCACTCTGAAGGACAGTGCCGGATATTTCTAAGCGGGCCTCCCCGAGGCTAACCATTTCGCCAGAACTTGCTTCGAACTGATCTAAGAGGGCTGGTTCAAGAAGGAGAACGGGGTTGTTTCTATTCTGCATGGCAGACCACGCCTCCGCTGGCTTGGTCTCAATTTGCCCGTAAAAGGGAAAGAGCCCACCCATGGAACGAAGCTGGACTAGCCGAGCTTGGCCCGAGGGAAAGGTCATCATCGTGGAAAAACTTGTTTCGTAATCCACGGTCGCTCCTGTCTCGGCGAGGATTCGACGCCCTTCCGGAGAAAAAGGGGCGCGGGCTGAAACTTGCAAGTCACTGCCGAGCAGTTCGCGGGACTGGAGTCCGATTCCTTCCTCGAGGCTGTCGCGCAAGGAGTGGATGGCGACGAGCGCCCCGATTCCAATAACGATTGAGGCGGCAAAAATGGAGAGCCGCCGTCGCTCACGGCGGGCGTCACGCCAAGCCATTCGCCAGATCCAGGGATGGCAAAGCAGGTGTAGTAGACCGGAAGGCAGGGCGGTCGTCATCTGTCGGAAAGAATGCGCCCGCCCCGCATGGTGATGACCCGTCCGGCCCGGCGAGCCAGTTCAGGATCATGGGTGATCAAGACCAGAGCCGTATCGGCAGTGGCATTGAGTTGAAAAAGCATGTCAACGATGGGTTCGCTTGTCTCGCTGTCGAGGTTGCCGGTCGGCTCGTCGGCAAAAAGTATCTTGGGACGGTGAACAAAGGCTCTGGCTAGGGCAACGCGCTGCTGCTCACCTCCGGAGAGTTGGTTCGGGTAGTGGTGCTGGCGTCGGTCGAGGCCGACTCGAGCCAAACTTTCCGCTGCTTGCTCTCCCGCCCCACGGACCCCGCGCAGTTCGAGGGGGACCAAAACATTTTCTAGCGCGGTCAGGGAAGGTAGGAGCTGGAAACTTTGGAAGACAAAGCCGGTGGTGGCATTGCGCAGAGCAGCCAGTCCATCTTCATCAAGTTCGCCCAGCTGGCAGCCATCGAGGGTAACTGAGCCAACTGTAGGACGATCCAGTCCAGCACACAGGCCAAGCAAGGTTGTCTTGCCGCTGCCCGAGGGACCGACAATGGCGCAAGAGGTGCCGGCCCGAACCTTGAGGTTGATTTCTTCTAGCACGGTGAGAGAGCTTCCTCCGCTCTGGTAGGTTTTTCCCAGACCCCGTACCGCGAGAATGTCGTTTTCTTCCTTGGCAGTAGGAGGATTCATGGTTTGGTGAGTGTTCATATGAAATGGCAATTCTCTCTTGGAATGATCCTCTCGCTTTTCCCCTTGATGATGATGTCCGCTTCGGAGGTCGAAACCGGAAGGCTAGTAATTCTCGGGGACAGTATCACCGCCGGTTACAATCTGTCTCCCCAAGAGGCATACCCTGCGCTACTGCAGGAGAAAATCAAGGCTAGCGGATTTAATCACACGGTGATCAATGCTGGGCAAAGTGGTGATACCACCGCCGGAGGTTTGCGTCGTCTTGATTGGGTTTTAGGTGACGAAAAAGCAGACATTGTGGTTTTGGCTTTAGGCGCTAACGATGGACTGCGCGGTCTTTCTCTCGAAGCCATGCAGGAAAATATTGCCCGAATGATTGGCAAGGCTCGGGCGGCCAATCCTCACACTCAAATCGTGGTGGCGGGGATGCGGATGCCGGAAAGTATGGGGGAGACCTACACCCGGCAGTTTTCCGAGTCTTTTACCAAGATAGCCTCCTCGGAAGATGTCCTTCTTCTGCCTTTTCTTTTGCAGGGAGTGGCCGGTGATCCCCAACTCAATCAGGCGGACCGCATTCATCCCAATGCGGCGGGGCAGCGCCGTATTGCCGAGAATGTTTGGCCAGTTATCCTCCCGCTTCTGCAAGCTCCTCCTTTGGATTGACCGCCTGAATTATCTCACACCATAATTATAGCGATGAAAGTCAACTTGCCTTTGCTTCTTTTTGCTTTGCTTTTTTTCCTTTCCTCTTGCGCTATTAAAGACAAGAGCCATACCTACATCGCCGAGACTGTGGCGGTCAGTTTAGGAACCGGTACCATCCTGCCTGGGGTCAACGTGACCACTACCTACAAGCG
>CAXMPH010000173.1:0-3525 GCA_964195055.1 uncultured Chthoniobacterales bacterium
TGGCGGTTACGGTTGCGCAAAGTTGACGCCTCAGTACCCGTCTTTACCTAGGTAAACGTCAACATCTATCACAAGTGCTTGATACCCTGATGCTGCCTTTTTTAACCGTTTTTCCCTGAGTGGGATCGTAGGCCATGCGGTGATGGTTAGAGTGAAGATTTCTGGACCTTACTTTTCTGCCTTATCCTGGGGGATTGCCCCAGCCGACCAAGAGGTGACCTAATTGCTCTCCACCGGCATGGTGTAGGTAACGTCCTCGGCCACTTCCTCGTCTTCATCAGTACTCTCGATGACTGGCAGTTCCTCTATCTCGACTTCTTCGACGGGTTTCTCGTAATCCTTGAGGAGGACGGCAAGAACATTACCGATAACCGGAGCGGCGGTGGCCCCGCCTGCCACGGTCTCGCCGGGAAGGCCTTCGATGACGGCGGCAAAGGCATAGAGAGGTTCGTCGGCGGGAGCGAAGCCACCAAACCATGCGGCATTGCGCTTCTTACTCGCTGGTCCCCACTGGGCAGTACCCGTTTTTCCGGCCACCTCAAGGCCTTTGACGGTAACGGCACGACGACCGGTTCCGGTGCCATGCGAAGTCACCATGACGAGGCCTTTTTTTAGGTCATTGAGGTTTTCTTCGGCAATGTTGAGCTCGGAGCGGATTCGGTCCGGGTAAGCCGAGACAACCCGGTTGCCGAGACTTTGTACCTGCTTGACTAGACGGGTTTGATGAAAGTGTCCTTGGGAGGCGAGGACTCCCATGGCCTGGGCCATCTGCAGCGGGGTAATCAGGACATCCCCTTGGCCAATACTCATGTTGGCCACGTCGCCTTGGAGGATTTTTCGATTGTGCACCCGCATCATGTACTCATCGGTTGGGATATTGCCACGCGACTCGGCCCGAAGGGGAATGCCACTGCGTTGGCCCAGACCTAAGGCGCGGGCCCAGTTGATGATGGGTGGGGCCCCGATCTTCAAACCTGCTTGGTAGAACCAAGTATTACACGACTGAGCCAGGGCCTGGGAGAGGGTGAGTTCCCCTGCGTAGGTCTTTTTCCAATTGCGAAAGTAGAAGTTGCCGACCTGAAGACCAATGGGGCAGCTGATTTCGGTTTCGGGAGTGATGAGACCGGACTGGAGGGCGGCCAGTCCAACAAAGGTTTTGAAAGTCGACCCGGGAGGGTAAGCGGAGCGAAAGGCCCGCGGGTAGAGTGGTGCCGCCGGGTCGTTGTTGAAATCGGAAAAAACCTTGGTTTTGATGATGGGTATGAAGGCATTAGGGTCAAAGGAGGGAAGGGAAGCCATCCCGAGGATTTCTCCATTGTTGGGATCGATGACCACCACGGCACCACGCCGTCCTGTCTTGGCCAGAGCCTCCTCGCAGGCTTTTTGCACCTTGAGGTCTAGAGTGGTGACAACGTTGTAACCCGGCACAGGCTGTTGCACCATTCGCTCGGTTGTCCTTTTTCCCTCGGCATTGAGGGTGACATTGAGTAGCCCAAAGGTGCCGCGCAGTTGGTCATCAAAGACCTGCTCAAGCCCCTCACGTCCCTCGGAGTCGGGAAAGATGAGGTCTTTGTTTTCAATGGGCTTAACCGAGAGGGGAGCGAGTCGTCCAACATAGCCAACGATGTGTGCTGCCATCGGGCCCAGTGGATAATGGCGCATGTAAGCCGGCTGGAGGACGAGGCCCGTACCGATGCCTCGGCTAACCTTGCTGATGTCATCGGGGCCAAGATCCTCGGTAAGGATGAAGGGGAGGATGCCTCGGTTCTGGTAGTGCTGAATAATCTTTTGATCACTGACGTCAAAGGAGCGCCCGAGAAGTTCCTCCGCCGTGACAATTTGACTGCGGGCAAAACCGACCGCCTCCTCGTCGGACATAGCGAGGGGGGTGGGAAAGCTTAGTCCGAGATTGTAGGCTACCCGATTCTGGGCCATGGGTGCGCCGTGGCGGTCGGTGATTTGGCCGCGGGGAGCAGGAATGCGGAAAAGGTAAGTCCGGGCCTGCTTCTGGGTCTCCCAAGTGGGCCGTGGCACTTCGACGATATCGGTTCGGCGGACTTCCGCGGGGGCGACCGTGGTAAGGGCAAGCAGGAGGGCGCAGCTGGAAAGGAGAGACTTCATCGGCAGAACGAATAGGCAATGAACACCTATCGGCGCGGGGTGGCAAGTCACGGGCGCGAGGCGCGAGGGGTGGTGATGTGGGGAGGCTTGAGGTAGAGCGGTTCTATCTCTGTCGGGTCGGCGGGGACGAGAGAGGGGGCAAGCCGCGCGAGAACACTGGCGAGGGGACTGGCCTGAGGTAGAGATTCCGCGCCGGGGACTGGTCCGACCCTCAGGGTAAGCTGGGAATACTTCTGCCCTAGGTGGCTGGTCCATTCTTCCTTGGTCAAGAGGCAGATTTCTCCCTGCAGTTGGTGATTTTTGATCTCGGCTAGCCAGGTTCGGCCGCCCCTCGCATCGCCCGCGGCAAAGTAGTTCTTTTCGACCGAGTCGAGTAGGCAGGGCGACGGGACCGTGATGATCTCAATTCCGAGAGCGAGTTGAAATGAGCCCGCGATGGCGCAGGCCACCCGAAGGCCATTGTAGGATCCCGGACCAAGGCCGATGGCCATCCGATCGATTCCCTGCCAGAGGGGACGCATTTCTTCAAGAATGGAGAAAACTTCCGCACCACGTCCCCGGGGAGCTTGAAAGCGTCTCTCGGCGATGATGTCGTTGCCCAAAGCGACCGCTACACTGGCGTGCGAAGAGGATGTTTCGATGGCAAGAACCTTCACTTTTGCATGGTGATGCTGCGCTCTTCCTCAGTGAGGTGGGCGATGGAGACTTGGACGGGGCCGGAAGGGATTAAGGCGGGGAAGAGATTAGCCCACTCGATAACAACAAGGCCGTGCGGTGACTCCAGTTCGTCGTGGGCGGCAGACCAAATTTCGTCGGCCGATCGGGCCCGATAAAAATCGAGGTGGAAGACTGGTCCGCGGGGGGTCTCGTATTCATTAACGATTGAGAAGGTCGGGCTCGTTGTCTGTTCTTTTCCTCCCCAACCTTCGACGAGGCCGCGGACGAAATGGGTCTTGCCCGCTCCGACTTCGCCTTCAAGGGCGATGACCGTGCCGGGGGTAAGACTGGCGGCAAGGGTGCGGCCCGCCGCGATAGTTTCGTCAGGGCTCTCGGTGCGTTGGGTGGTCATAGACGCGGTGACTTATAGCATGTAATTCGGCCAACCGCCAATGCGCGCTTGCTTTTGGGGCCAAGGCTTTTGACCATGCTCAGCTGCCTTATGGAATCAGCAAAACTTACTTTCCGCCGCCGATTGTTGAGCACCCTCTTGCTCTGGGCCCTTGTCCTCGGGACGGTGCTCTCGGGTTTCGAGCAGATGTTCTTCATCACCATTGCAGGAATTGGGCTGCTCGGCTTGTGGGAATACTACGAGATGCTCGACCGGCGTGGGGTACCCAACTTCAAGTTAACCGCTTTGATCACCGCCGTAATTTTTATGGCGGGCAGTTTCCTCACCTTTCGTTC
>CAXMPH010000174.1:0-3512 GCA_964195055.1 uncultured Chthoniobacterales bacterium
GGTTTGCACTCCGAGATCGGGGACGTAGGGACCAATAAAAGTATTACCGAAGGTTAGGAGTGCCTTGTCATCGACGAAGTGGAGGACTCCCCCGGTCACCTGCATCGCGGGATTGGTCGTCTGGCGGACATGGGAGGAGAGGTCGGGTGCTCCGCTCTCGTTTTTGACCCAACTAATCGCCTCGCGGAGATCGATGGCGGTGAGGGTGTCCCAGGTGGTGAATTCTCCGGGGGGAAAACTACCGGCGTAGAGATAGCCCCCATTGAGGTAGAGGGTATCGTCCTGTTGAGCAAAACCGACCGCGGTGGCTGAGAGGGCATTGTTCATGGATTCGGACAGGCCGGCATCCGCTGTGGGACGGCTCCAACTCTCGTTGGTCACCGGATCGAAGGCCCAGATGTTGGGATTTTGGTACTTGGGGGGGAAATTAGCGATTCCATCATCGGTAAAGCTGTGGAGCCCATTGGTGCGCCCATCGGTGAAGAGGTAGGTGCCTTGGTAGGACCCAAAAGCATAGGACTGAAGGTTGGGAAGGGAGGTCGGGACTCTGGTAAGGTCAACCGAGAAAGGTAAATTGTTGAATTCCAGAGGGGTAAAACTCTGCGTCTGATCGGGAGTTTGTCCTTGGGCCTGTGGGGCGGTAGCTAGGCCAGCAATGGACAAGATAAGCATAATCATATGATATTTAATATTCATTGGTGACATTATCCTTGCCTAACTTGGTTGAATTGAAAGACTTTATTCCGTTCTTGGCCGGAAAGAGAGTACCAGGTCCCGGGTGAGAGGCTGGAGGGGAGTTGGAATTGCCCGATACCGACCCGGATGAGCCGCAAGGTAGGGAAACCTACGGCGGCCGTCATCTTACGCACTTGGCGGTTGCGCCCTTGCCGAAGTTCGAGGGAGATCCACGAGGTGGGAATATTCTGGCGGTCCCGGATGGGCGGTTGCCGTGGGGCCAAGGTCGGATGGATTTCCTTGGCGGTGGCCGGAAGGGTTGTCCGGCCCTGGATGATCACGCCCGTGCTTAGTTCTGCCAATGCCCCCTCGGTGATTTCCCCTTCCACTTGCACCCAGTAAGTGCGGGGATGGGCGTTTTGGGGGTTGAGCAGTTGGTTGTTTAGTCCCGTCTCATCCGAGAGAAGGAGGAGTCCCTCACTATCCCGGTCAAGTCGCCCTAGGGGGTAAACGTTTTTGGGGATTTGCAATGAAGAGAGCGTCTTCTGTCCCGGGTGGTCTGGGGTGAACTGGGAGAGGTGCCCGAAGGGCTTATTCAAAGCTAGAAGCATGGTGCCGCTACTTCCTCGGCGCTGACCAGTCGGTCGGGACCCCCAAAGGAAGAAAAGTGAAGTGTCTGCGTCGGAGGCGCTCTGCCCTCCCTAAAGAAGGAGAAGTGCTGGTTTTTCAACCAAGCGGCGCAGGGCGTTCATGTACTCGGCTGCCACCGCTCCATCGACCACCCGATGGTCTCCGCTGCCTGAGATGACGAGTCGCTGCCCTACCGCAATTTGATCATCACCATTGACCACCGGCTGCTTGGTGATGGCCCCGACACCCAGAATGAAGGCTTGGGGGGGATTGATGATGGGAAGAAAAGAATCGATACCGAAACCACCAAGACTACTCAGGGTGATTGTTCCCCCTTGGTATTCTTCTGGTTTGAGCTTTTTGTTGCGGGCCTTCGTGGCCAGCTCTTTCATTTGGATGCTGATCTCGCTCAGGGAGAGGGTGTCTGCCTTGGGGATGACTGGGGTGATCAGTCCATCCTCGATGGCAACGGCAACGGCGAGGTTGATCTCGCTGTATTCGATGATGGAATCTCCGTCGTAGGCGGCATTGATCCGCGGCACCTCGGCGGCGGCGCGGGCTGCGGCTAGGAGAATGAAGTCGTTGACCGTGAGTTTTTGCCCGCCGTTCTTCTCCGCCATGCTGTTGAGCTCCTTGCGTAGGGCCATGAGCGGTCCTCCATCCATGGTGAGGCTGAGGTAAAAGTGGGGAACCTGGGTCTTGCTGGCAAGAAGCCGCTCGGCGATGGTCTTGCGCATGCCGGAGAGGGCGATGGTCTTCTCCTCACCTGCGATCCCGTGGGCGGCCCGAATAGCGGGAACGGAAGAGATGGCTCCCCCACCCCCGGTGGGTGCGTTCTCGACATCTTTTCTGACGATCCGTCCTCCCGGACCACTCCCAGTGAGGGCGGCCAAGTTGACTCCTCGGGATGTGGCGATTTTGCGGGCCAAGGGTGAGGCTTTGACCCGGGCTGAACTTGGGCTGGAGGCACGGCTATGGCTCCGCGGTGCCGGGGCCTTGACGGTAGGGCCGGCTGGCTTGGCTGTGCGGGCCTCCGTCACTTTTTCCGGTGCGGCCTCATCGCTTTTGCTTGGCGCCGCTTCCGCGGTTTCGCCCTCGGCAAGGATGAGGGCCAGCTTGTCGCCTACCTTCACGATACCGCCTTCCTCGATGTAGATTTCGGCGAGCTTTCCATCGTCGAAGGATTCCATCTCCATTGTCGCCTTGTCGGTCTCAACCTCAGCGAGGACGTCGCCGACCTCGATGGAATCACCTTTGGCTTTGCACCATTTGACGAGGGTTCCCTCGACCATGGTGTCACTGAGTTTGGGCATGGAGACAAGAGGCATAAGAAAAAAAGTGAAAGGTGAAAGGTAGGAGGTGGAAAGGGAATTCGTGATTCCGTCTTAGCAAACCGCGAGGACCTTGGTGATGATGCGGTCGACGGTGGGCAGTTGCAATTCCTCGAGGGGAGGGCTGTAGATCGCTGGAGCATCGAGGGAGCAGACTCGTTGCACCGGGGCATCGAGATCGTCGAAAGCTTGCTCTTGGATGAGGGTGGCCAGCTGGGCGGAGACTCCGCAGAAAGGTTTGTTCTCATCGACGAGAACGGCCCGGTGGGTTTTGCGGACACTCTCGAGAATCGTTTCCTCGTCCAGAGGACGGATGGAGCGGAGATCGACGACCTCGGCGGAAATATTATATTCCTCGGCCAAGTGGTCGGCCGCGGCCAAGGCCGTCATAACCGCTCTGCCGTGTCCGATGAGTGAGATATCCGTGCCCTCGCGTTTGACCTCGGCGACACCGAGGGGAACGACATATTCTTCCTCTGGTACCTCTCCGGTCTCACCGTAGAGGAGGGTATTTTCCATGAAGCAGACCGGGTCGTTGTCTCGGATCGCCATCTTCATCAGTCCCTTGGCGTCGTAGGGAGTGGCAGGGCAGACCACCTTGAGTCCTGGGGTGTTGGCGAGAAAGTTCTCCGGGGTGTGCGAGTGGGTTGCCCCGACATTGGTTCCCCCATTGGCCGGGCCTCGGATAACTAGGGGGACATTGGCTAGTCCTCCTGACATGTAGCGGACGCAGCCGGCATTGTTGATGATCTGATCGAAGGCGACGTAGGCAAAGCTCCAGAACATGAGTTCGAGGACGGGGCGCATCCCCATCATGGCGGCTCCTACTCCGAGCCCGATAAAACCTGCCTCGCTGATCGGAGTGTCGACGACTCG
>CAXMPH010000175.1:0-3486 GCA_964195055.1 uncultured Chthoniobacterales bacterium
AGGGGATTACACGCCGGACTCCTTAGACAAGGACGAGCGTCAGGTCCTCGATGCGGCCGGTTCCGAAATTCGTATTTTGCCGCTGGTGCCGGGGCGTTCCACCACCGCGGTAGTACAGCGCATGGGTGGCTCATGAGCCCTTCCGGTGGGTTGCGACTCGGGGTGCTTGGATCGGGTAAGGGATCTAATCTTCATGCCATCTTTCGCGCCATCGATCATGGCAGGGTAGTCGCCACCGTAGGGGTGATCCTCTCCGATGTGCCTGATGCGGGGATTCTTCAGATCGGTCGCTCTCGTCGGGTCCGAGCGGAATATGTCTGCCCCGGAGCATCCAAGGCACGACTCGACTCCGAGGGCGAGCAGGCCATGGTGACGGCTTTGGAGCAGGAAGATGTCGAGCTCGTCGTTCTCGCCGGTTTCATGCGTATTGTCGGGCCACGGCTCCTCGCTGCTTTTCCCCGCAGGATTATCAACGTCCACCCTTCCTTGCTCCCGAAATATCCAGGACTTCGTGCTTGGGAACAGGCTCTTACGGCCCAAGAGCGGATGGCCGGCTGCACCGTCCACTATGTTGATGAGGGGGTCGACACTGGAGAAATAATCGCCCAGAGCGAGGTAGGGGTCATGCCGAACGATTCCGCCCAGACCCTCCATTATCGTATTCAAGAGGCCGAGCACGTTCTCTACCCCGAGGTAATTGGCTCCCTGGCCCGCCAGGGTATCTCGAAGGTGGGGTAGGGAAAAAGAGCAGGTCTTTTCCGTGGCCTGCAGCTTAACTCAGGGCGGAGAGGGAAATGTGATCTCTCGGCGCTGCGGGTTACTCTTTCTCGGTTCTGCCTCAACAAGTCTTTCGGCTGAGGCTGTCTGGCTAAGTTGGTGTTTTTTTTTGTCCAGTTAGGCAATCGGGGGATGACAGAGGTTATCTTGGACAGTGTTAAAAATTTGTTTCGATGTTTCTTTACACCTTGGCACGTTATTTGCTTTTTTCTTTTCTTGTTGTTCAGACTTTTTTCGAAGTCGGCTCATTCCAACCATATAAAAAACCATATCCATGATTAAAAAACTCACTGTCTTATTCGCAGGCTCGGTACTGGCTATCCAGTTCGCCGGTGCTCAGATTGAAACTGGGACGTCATCTGGCGCGCAAGCGTTAGACCGCGCCCGCTCCGCTCCGGTTGCTCCTAACGCCGCCCCTGAAGAAGAGGTCGTCGTTGTCTATGACGCCAAGGGTGTCAAAGAAGTCTTCATTGAAGAAGTGCCGGAAAAAATGTGGTCGCTTAATGTCTCCACTGGTTGGGACAGCCTCTACATGTTCCGTGGCGCCAACGTCCTCGGAAATAATAACGGTCTCTACTGGGTCGGTGGCGACCTTGGGGTCTCTCCTTGGGAGGGTGGTTCCGTTTCCGCAGGATTCTGGTATGCCGTGGGTACAAGTAACCCAAGCAACTATCAGGAACTCAATGTCTTCGCTGATATTACCCAGAGCGTCGGAAACTTTGATCTGTCCCTTGGTTGGATCAACTACTCCTATCCGGTGGTTAGTTGGGAACTCCCAACCCAGAATGAAATCTATCTGGGTGCCGCTTACAACATCGAGATCGGCTCGGTCAGTATCGCTCCTAGCGCCATCTACTTCTACAACGTAGGCCCAGTCGTTCAGGACAAGTCTTACCTCCTCCTTGGGATCGACGCTAGCGTCCCTCTGACAGACATGGTGAGCCTTGATCCTTGGTTTGCTTATGGCATTAATTTCGGTTTCAACACCGACGCCAATGGTAACGAGTATGACGGCAGCAGTAATGTAGAGCTCGGTGTATCCATGCCGGTCCAGATTACGGACTACTTCAGTGTTGCTGGTTACATCGCTTATTCTCATGCGATCGAGAACAACTTCGGTACCACCGACGCCAACACCTTCTGGGGCGGAGTCAGTGCCAACTTCTCCTTCTAGCCTGACTTAACTCATCAAAACCCCTCTGGCTCCGGCCGGAGGGGTTTTGCTTTGGTCGGCTTGGACTCGCCATGGGATTGGGTTGGCCTATCCTTCTTCCGTGGAAATCCTCCAACTCCTTGGTGTCGCGGTCGGTCTGGCTACCCTTGCTGGACTGAATCTTTATCTGGTTGTTTTTCTGACGGGCCTGGCCATTCGCTACGATTGGATCTCCCTCTCCAGTGATTACGCTCGCCTGGAGGTCTTGGCGGATCCGGTTATTCTTATCCTTTCGGGCCTCCTTTTTGCCATGGAGTTTCTTGCGGATAAGCTCCCTTGGGTTGATTCCGCTTGGGATGCGGTTCACACCGTCATACGGCCGGTCGGGGCAGCTCTCCTTGCCATAATGGTTCTGGGTGATAGCAACCCGATCTTCGAGGTTGCGGTTGGATTGGTCGCGGCATGGTTGGGCTTCACCACCCACGCCTTCAAGTCCACCATCCGTCTCCAGGCTAACGCCTCACCTGAGCCTGTTTCCAATATCCTCTTGAGCGTGGCGGAGGATGCTACGGTGGTGCTCGGCTTGGGACTGGTTTTTGTCTATCCGCAGATTGCTCTAATCGTGGCGGTCATTTTTCTTGCCGCCATCTGGTGGTTTGTCCCCCGAATGCTGCGCTCTACCTATATCAAATTATGGCTTTGTGGGAGCAAGTTGCGTCTCGCCCCCGAAGAGTCTGCCGTGAGCCAACTGCCCCAGGACCTACCGGCTTCGGCCCATGCCGCCTTGGTTAAGCGTGGGGGGAATGATTTAACTATCGAGTGGGCCGTTCCCTGCATCAGCGGAGTTGGTCCCGGCTATCGTCGAAATCGCTTTGGCTGGCTGGTATCGACTGCTGGGATAGCGAACCAACTCTGGTTCATCTCTCGAAGTCGTTTGGGTCAACCCTGCTCCCTTCCTCCCGGTTTACCTTGGGCGGCACATCTTAAGCCAAAATTTTTGGCGGATATTCTCGTCCTACAATGGTCTGGCCAAGAGATCGGTGCTGACTTTCTCTTTGATCGTGGTTCCCGTGAGTTAGCTCATTTAGTGGTTGCCCAATTCGCTCCACTGGCAAAGGAAGGAGCTCCTCTCTCGGGAGAAAAATAGAAATTGGGTTCCTCGCAGATCATTTCTAGCTTTTACGAGAGAACTCAGCACGCTCAACTAAGGCACTGTCATGTCGATTCGTAGCGTTCTTATCACCGGTGGCGCCGGTTTTATCGGTTCTCACGCTGCCACACTTTTTCTTCGAGAAGGCTGGCGGGTTGGAATTTTAGACGACTTTAACGACTTCTACGACCCGGCGATTAAGCGGAGAAATCTGGCGGCACTGCCGGGTCCGGTGGAATTGTTCGAGACGGATATTCGAGATGCCAAGGCGACCTCTCATGCCTTTCGAGCCGGTTGGGACACCGTTCTTCACCTCGCCGCCCGCGCCGGAGTAAGACCCTCCATCAAGGCTCCAGACCTTTACGTCCAGACCAATGTGGCCGGCACCCTCAATGTCCTTAGTGCT
>CAXMPH010000176.1:0-3461 GCA_964195055.1 uncultured Chthoniobacterales bacterium
CTCGGTGGCCGCCCTCGTGACCAAGCAAGAGCTTGATGGTGAGATTGGTGATTCCACCGTGGGTACTCAAGCGCGTCTCATGAGTGCCGCCATGCGCAAGCTGACCGCTCTGATTTCCAAGGCACGCACCTGTTGTATTTTCACTAACCAGATCAGGGAAAAGATTGGGGTCATGTTTGGCAGTCCCGAGACAACCCCAGGAGGCAAGGCTCTCAAATTTTATTCCAGCGTCCGCATGGATATCCGACGGATCGGGGCGATCAAGCAAGGGGATGGCACGGTCACCGGCAACCGTACTCGGATCAAGGTGGTTAAAAACAAAGTGGCTCCCCCCTTCACCGAAGCCGAATTTGATATCATGTATAATGAGGGTATTTCCAATGTTGGATCGCTCATCGATGTTGCCCTCGAAAAAGAAATTATCGAGAAGCGTGGCAGTTGGCTGAGCTACAATGGAAGCCAGTTGGCTCAAGGTCGGGATGCTGCCAAAGCCGCCCTTAAGGCTGACCTGAAACTCTACCAAGAAATTGAGGAGGCCACCCTCGCTGCTATAGCTGGTTCAGCCACGGACGCGACCTAAGAATTATCTCAATCGTTGGGGCACTGGCCTACGGTAGGATTATTCTGCCCAAGCAGAATTCCTCGGCCAATTTAGCAACTCATGAACATTCACGAATACCAAGCCAAGGAACTGCTCGAGCGTTTCGGGGCTAATACCCCACGTGGGAGCGTAGCTCGTACCATAGCTGAAGCAGAAGAGGTCGCTCGTAAGCTTGGGACCAATTCCCTCGTGGTCAAAGCCCAAGTCCATGCCGGAGGGCGCGGTAAGGGGACTTTCACCAATGGCTTTCAAGGGGGGGTTCAGCTATGCCAAACGGGAAGCGAGGCCGGGAGGTTAGCCGGAAAGATGCTCGGTCAAACTTTGGTCACCCACCAGACCGGCCCGGAGGGACGGATGGTTAACCAAGTCCTCGTTGCCGAGTCGGTTGAGATCGCCAAAGAATTCTACTTTGCCGTCCTCCTCGATCGTGCCACCGGGAGGCCGGTTATCGTAGCTAGCTCTGAAGGTGGGATTGATATCGAAGAGGTGGCGGCCAAAAATCCGGAGAAAATTATCCGAGAGGCGGTTGATCCAGCTTTCGGACTGCAATCGTTTCAGACCCGCAAGCTGGTTAAGGAACTCGGTTTTGCACCTTCCCAGATGGGCGCGGCGGGCAAGCTTTTTACTGCTCTCTACCGCTGCTTCATTGACTGCGATTGTTCCATGGTTGAGATCAACCCGTTGGTTCTCACTACCGAGGGCGCGGTCCTTGCTCTCGATGCCAAATTTTCTTTTGATGACAATGCCCTTTTTCGTCACCCGGACCTGATGGCTCTCCGCGATGTGGCCGAAGAGGATCCTCGTGAGGTCGAGGCCTCGAAGCACCATCTCAGTTACATCGGTCTGGATGGAAACATCGGCTGCATGGTCAATGGGGCCGGCTTGGCTATGGCAACGATGGACATCATCAAGCACCACGGCGGTGATCCCGCCAACTTTCTCGATGTTGGCGGCGGTGCCACGGAAGAGCAGGTAACCGAAGCTTTCAAGATTCTTCTCTCCGATCCCAAGGTCAAAGCGATCTTAGTCAATATTTTCGGTGGTATCATGAAGTGCGATATTATTGCCCAAGGGGTGATGAACGCGGTCAAAGCCGTCAAATTAGAAATCCCGCTCGTTGTCCGCCTCGAGGGCACCAATGTCGAGCAGGGGCGCAAGATGCTGGCCGAATCCGGCCTGCCCATTGTTACCGCTTCCGACTTGGACGACGCGGCCAAGCAAATCGTCGCCCTCGCGCCCCAAAAGTAAATTATGTCCGTTCTTGTTGATCAAAACACCAGGCTCGTAGTTCAAGGTATCACCGGAAAATCCGGTGCCTTCCACACCCGCAGTTGCATAGAGTACGGCACCAATGTCGTGGCTGGGGTTACCCCCACGAGGGGAGGCGAAATCTTTGACAACAAAGTCCCTGTCTTTGATACGGTGCACGAAGCTCGAGTCGAGGCCGGTTGCAATGCCACGATGATCTTTGTTCCGCCGGCCTTTGCCGCTGACGCCATCCTCGAGGCCGCTGATGCCGGGGTTGAATTGATTGTCTGTATCACCGAGGGAATTCCCGTGATGGATATGATGCGAGTCCAAGAAATGCTTCAGGGTAGCGGTTCGCGTCTTATCGGTCCCAATTGCCCGGGGATTATCACGCCGGGCCAGTGCAAGATCGGTATCATGCCGGGCTACATTCACAAGCAGGGAAATATCGGAGTCGTCTCGCGCTCAGGCACCCTGACTTACGAGGCGGTTTGGCAACTTACCAGTCGTGGCTACGGTCAATCGACCTGCATTGGCATCGGTGGTGATCCGATCATTGGCACCACCACCTTGGATGCGGTGCAGCTGTTTGCTGCCGATCCAGAGACCCATGGAATTATTCTCATTGGTGAGATCGGAGGTAGTGCCGAAGAGGAAGCGGCGGCTTGGTTGAAAGATCATTGTGACAAGCCTGTCGCGGGATTTATTGCGGGAGCAACCGCACCTCCTGGGCGCCGGATGGGTCACGCCGGTGCGATTATTTCCGGAGGTAAAGGAACGGCTGGAGCTAAGAAAGAGGCCCTACGTGATGCCGGGATTGCTGTGGCAGAGACCCCCAGTACGATTGCCGACACGTTGTTGTCCTTGATCAAATAAGCTCTCCTCGAGATCGAGGGAATTCATTTCCCAAGCTCAACTAAGCCCCAGTTGATCAGGAATGGCTCGCACTTACCCTGAAGGGGTACGGTAGATTCTCCGGGAGGTTTATTTTCCTCTGCCTTGCTAGGGACTGCAGGCGGCCCGGATCATTTGGACAAAGGCGGATTCAGCTTGGTCCGTAGCAGAGGAAGGTCCGACCATTTTAAGATACACATCACCTTGGGGGCTTTCGAGAATAGCTCCGAGGAGAGACTGGTGAGAGAGAGGGGTAACTGGTTGTCCGGGCATGCCGCTCTGGAAGGTGCCGCGGGCACGGACGAAAGTGACCGGCACCGTGCCAATAGTCTCTTTGGCCGTGGCCGCATCTTTGTCATCATTGCCGCCGTCAAATTGACCAAACCAGCGGTCGACATTTTGCTCAACCGTACCCCCTTGTCCGGGGCCAAAATGGAAGACGGTGATGAGAGGTTCACCCGTAGAATCAGTGCCTGGGAGGCTAGGGGCATAGAGTTGAGCCTGACGCATGGGCGAAGCTGGTCGAACTGCTCGCCAGCCCGCGGGGACGTAGAACTGGAAAGTTCCAGCCTGAAATCTGGGTGCCTCCTTTGCTTCTTGGGTGCTGGACGCGTCTGCGGCTTCGGCATCGGCCCTGCTCAGAGACAGGGTGCCAGCCAGAAGCAAAAATAAAAAGTTGCGCGCGACGCGCATACTTTAACGCTTGGAGAACTGGAAG
>CAXMPH010000177.1:0-3454 GCA_964195055.1 uncultured Chthoniobacterales bacterium
AAAAGAAGGGCCGACAGCCCCCCCGGCTGCGGCCCCTCTCACCATGAAAAAATGATTTTAAGCGGAAAGCCTTACCTTTTTCAGGTGGCCTTGGTCGCGAACTTGGACCCGCCCTGTCTGAAATAGATCGACCAAAGCGGCCATTGCCTCGCGGCTGTCCTCGGTAGCCGAACCCACCGCACTAACCAGTTCGCCCAAGGAGTGACGGGCTCGATTGAATTTCCGATAAGGATTGAAGGTTTTGTTTTTCATACCAGCTTTGACCCTTAAGGCAGCCACTCGTTCAAAAAAAAATCAAACGACCGTTTATCTCAGAAGCTAACCCACCGGAGCACCAAATCTAAGCAGTTCCTCATTAAAAAGGTTACCGTAGAACGGCGGGGAAAAACTTCCGCACCCGCAATGGCCACCGCGCCAAGGTGCGGGCGGCTCGACTCTGATGGAGCCCTCCTTCGTCGCGTCCACCAAGACCGGATCTCCCATCCGGACGGCTTAGCGCAAAAACTTCAGGGCAACAAAGCCTCCGATGGCAAGAATGAGTAAAAGGGTCACCGCAATTTCGAAATTTTTCTCAAGAAATGGGCGAATACGCGGCCCCATCCACCGGATTAATCCAGCAACGAGAAAGAACCGAAAGCCGCGCCCAATGATCGAGGCGACCACGAGAAGTCCGAGATTGAACTCAAATACACCGGAAGAAATGGTAAACACTTTGTAGGGAATCGGCGTAATCGCTGCGATGAGGATACCCCAAAAGCCGTATTGCTCATACCAGACTTTGACCGACTGCATCACCGATTCCCCATGGTAAAATTGGACAATCGGTTGTCCCACGGTTTCATAAAGGCCCCAGCCGATATAGTATCCAAAAACCCCCCCTGCCACGGAGGCCACGGTGCAACAGAGGGCAGCCCAAAACCACTTGCGCGGCGCGGAAAAACAGATGGCCATGAGGAGGACATCCGGAGGAATGGGGAAAAAAGACGACTCGGCAAAGGAGACTACCGCGAGGGCTGGCAAGGCATACTTGGTATCGGCCCAATGGAGGGTCCAAAAGTAAAGTTTGCGCAGGGGGTTTCTCGTCGCTCTAGCCTGTTCCATGGCCGGAGCCGTCGGGTCGATATGCATGATGATGGGTCTGATACCAGAAGCCCGACTTGACGGCAAACGCCTTCCTTGTCGGCCAACCCTCCGCTCTGCTAGTTTAAAGGTTCTTTGGCCCGCAGAATAAAAGAAGAAAGCAGCAGCAAGCCGTGGGGTGAAGTCCTTGGACTCATCCTCCTCGGCCTTGGTACTTTATTGTTTCTCGCTCTGGTCTCCTACTCCCCTGCCGATGTGCCATCGTGGCTCTTTTTCAGTAAGCAGGGAGCCAACGCAGCAGCCTCGGAAAACTTTATCGGTCCGGTCGGTGCGGTGGTGGCCGGCCTTAGTTATTTTCTCCTCGGGGCGGCATCTTATTTGTTGGCCGTGCTCCTCATTGGCTTCGGAGGAGCCAAATTTCTCTCTGGCGGATTACCATTGAAAAAGCGGGCTGGATGGATGGCCATCTTTGTTCTCAGTGGAGCATGTCTTGCCGGCATCCAACCGTGGCTCCTCACCTCCTGGGAAGAACACTTCAACATCCTTGGTCCAGGTGGATGGTTCGGGCTGGCTCTGGGCCGCACCTTGCTCGCTGGACTTCTCGGAGTTGTTGGAGCGTCTATCCTCCTGACGGTGCTCTACCTAGCCAGTCTCATCCTCATGACTGGCATGCACCCAGTCAAATTTTGTAAAATGGTCATAGGGTTCCTCATTACCTGGATAGGCCAACGCCGCCAAGCCGCCCTCGAGAAAAAGCGCCGCGAAGAAGAAGCTTCCGTGGAGGCAAGGCAGGCTAACCACCTTCGTCCGACCAAACGGACGCCCCGCGGGCGCAGGGGAAACGAAACTGACCAAGACGAGCTCGGAAGCAGCGCCTTAGGACCTGCTCAAGTCATTCCAGAACCTAAAATTATCGATACTGGCGCGGTGCAACCAGCTGCTCGGAAACCGGCCGCCCCACTGAGCAAAAAGAAAAACTCCGACACCCTCGGGGCTCCCCCCGACATCCACATTGAGAATTACCAGATGCCGCCACTCGAGCTGTTCGATGCCGCCGATATCGAATCACGGCAGACGGCCGATCCAGCGGAACTTCTGGCCACCCAAAGCAGTATCCTCGATACCCTGAAACAATTCGGATTGGAGGCCAGCGCCGGCGACATCACCCGTGGTCCGACGGTCACTCGTTTCGAGATCTACCCGGCCCGAGGCGTGCGGGTTGACCGCATCGCCAACCTAGAAAAAGACATCGCCCGCGCCACCCGCGCTGAAAAGATTAATATCCTGGCTCCTATTCCGGGTAAGGACACCGTTGGCATCGAAATCGCCAACAGCAAAAAAATCAAAGTCGTCTTCCGAGAACTCCTCGAGAGTGAAGAGTGGGTCAACAGTAAAGCCAAAATTCCCTTAGCCCTCGGCAAAGATGTCTACGGACGCACCATTATTGCCGACTTAGCCCAGATGCCCCATCTCCTCATTGCCGGCACCACCGGAAGCGGCAAGAGCGTTTGCGTCAACGCCATCATCGCCAGCATTCTTTACAAGTTCTCTCCAGAAGAGCTCCGCTTCATCATGATCGATCCCAAGGTTGTCGAGATGCAGCACTACGGAAAGTTGCCCCACCTCGCCGCCAATGTGGTGACCGAACCGAAAAAAGTCCTCCTTGCCCTGCGCTACGTCATCAATGAAATGGAGCGGCGCTATCGCATCTTCGCCAAGTGCAAGCACCGCAATATCCACGGATTCAACGAGAGGCCGCTGGAGAAAAAAGAAGAAAAGCCGCCTCAACCGGATGAAAAAAAGCCTGGGGAAGAAGATGATCAAAAGATCAAAGATGCCGTGCTTGAACCACCACCGCAGGCAGCCAAAGAAGAGGACGAGCTTATCATCCCCGACCGCCTGCCCTTCATTGTGGTCATTATCGACGAATTAGCAGACCTGATGCAGACGGCCCCAGCTGACGTGGAAAACTCCATTGCCCGGATCACCCAGATGGCCCGAGCTGCAGGCATCCACATGATTGTAGCCACCCAAACCCCGCGAGCTGATGTGGTTACCGGCGTGATCAAAGCCAACATTCCTAGTCGCATCGCTTTTCAGGTGGCGTCGAAGCTAGACAGTCGGGTCATTCTTGACGCCAACGGAGCGGACAAACTTCTGGGGCAGGGCGATATGCTTTATCTCCCACCAGGCACTTCGACCCTCGTGAGGGCCCAAGGTGTCCTCGTTACCGACGAAGAAATTCATCGCGTAGTTGACTACGTTTCTGCCCAAGCAGAGCCCACTTTCGACCCCGGCTTCCACGAGGCTCTCAACTCAAAAGGAGGCGGTGACGAAGACGTTACCGACGAGGACGAGGAGCTGGTGACCAAGT
>CAXMPH010000178.1:0-3444 GCA_964195055.1 uncultured Chthoniobacterales bacterium
GGGATTCAATCTGCCAAGACCGACACGGCAAGTCTTGCCGCTCCAGCCCCTTTTCCTTGGTTTTACCGCAGTTCCTCCACGCTTCTCTCCTCAAAAAAGTGTGCCAAAATCCCCAAAAACAAGAAGACAAATCTAATGAATCTTCCAGCGGGAACCCTCAACAAAAAACCACTCGGACTCTTCATGGTTACCATGATCATGTTCGGCATCACCACCACGTTGCACGGACTTTCCCCTTTAGCCATCTATGGCTTGGGATCGATCTTCTTCCTTCTCCTAGCCAGCCTAGGTTTCCTCTTGCCTGCAGGATTGGTCTCCACCGAACTGGCTACCACTTGGCAGCGTGAGGGAGGGGTTTACGTCTGGGTGAGCGAGGCCTTCGGAACGGACTGGGGATTTTTGGCCACCTGGCTGCAGTGGCTGCAGAATCTGTTTTTTTGGACAGTTATCCTTACGGGGAGTGCCTCTATGCTTGCTCTCGGCCTCGGATGGGAAGGTGGGGTGCAAAATAAAGCCTACATCGCCGCGGTGGTCATCGGCATGATCTGGCTCTGCACCTGGCTCACCGCTCGCGGCCTCGGGTTCACCGGCGGCATCGGCGTCTTGGGCTCACTCGCCGGAACAATCTTACCCGGGTTTCTGCTCATCATCCTTGCCATAGCCTATGTAGGCGGGGGACAGCCTCCGCGGCTCAGCCTGCAATGGGAGCGTCTAATTCCTGATTTTTTCCACCCCTCGACCTTGAGCTTTGGTATTTCAACCATCTTGATTTTTTCCGGGATCGAGCTCATGGGAACTCGGGTCAGTCGCATGCGCGAACCTGGGCGCCTCTATCCTGCCGCCACCTTAGTAGCCATCGTTCTCAGTGTTGGCCTCCTTGTTCCGGTAGTTCTCGCCATTGCGGTACTGGTCCCGGCCGACGAGATCAATCTCACCACAGGCCTTTTACAGGCCATCCAAGTCGTTACCAGCCAACATGCCGCCCTGAGCTGGCTGCCCTCTATTTTTGCCTTCGCCCTCATGCTTGACTCTCTGGGGGAAATTGCCGGCTGGATGGCGGGAACTCCCATCGCCATGGCCGCCGCAGGACGCGATGGCTACCTTCCCCAAGGCATGGGAAAGCGGCGTCAGGACATCGCCCCCGCCATGCTTCTGACCCAAGCTATCTTGGCCTCGTTGGTTTCGCTTACTTTTTTAGTGGTACCCGGGGTTGAGAGCGTTTTCTGGATCTTGAGTGCCCTCCTCGTCCAACTCTACGTTCTCATGTATGTTCTTGTTTTCACCGCAGCTTGGCACCTGCGCCGCACCCAGCCGGATAAACACCGACCCTTTCGGGTACCCGGAGGCTGGTTCGGTATCACCCTTGTTTGCCTAGTTGGTTTGGTTCTTTCCCTGCTTGTCTTTATTGCCGGATTCATCCGCCCTTCCAGTCTGCATCAAATAGGAGAAGCCCGCTATCTCGTGACTATTTTGGCCGGCATGGTCATTTCTCTCTTACCAGCTTGGCTTCTTATCCGCCGCAAGCGTGCCGGAAAAACGTCTTATCTACCCTAGAATCCCGCGAGATCTCCCTCAGCCTGCGGGCACGAATTGAGAAAAAGACAACCAAAGATGGGGGCGCAGGACGACCCAGACTATTTACCCGCCTTCTTGCCTCAAAAAGCATCCCTCTTTGACTAAAAAGACCAGGTGATGGCCTGAGCGCGACCGATAACGATAGCGCCGTCTCGGGTCCTGCTTGGTTGTTCTGGCAACCTGCGTACCCAGCCACAGTGTTAAACGAGCCATCGAACCAAAATAATTATTGACCTAGGACTTGATTCCAATAAAGTAATAATGATAACTCAATATGAGAATTAGTCGATTATCACTTTCCAACCACCGGCCTAGATCCTCTTCGGCTGCTTTCAGCCTTATCGAAATGATAGTGGTCATCGCCATCCTTGCCGTGCTCGCGACTTTGGCCATTCCAGCCATTAACAGGGCCTTAATAACCACCCAGCGGGCCCAGGGTGCTTCAAATATGAAATCGATCGGCGCGGGCATCCATTTGTATGCCGCGGAGAACAATGGCCGGTTGCCCGGAACCTCGGGCCACGGCAGCACCAACACCTGGATTGAGGAATTACGCGCACCCTTGGGCAATGATTATGACCAGATCCGAATCTCCCCCGCCGACCCCAAAGGGCCCGAGCGTCTGGCAGGAGGTGGCACCAGTTACCTGATGACGGCACGAGTCAACGAGATGGCCTACGCCGACCCCTTTGGCGAGATCGACCCCGAGGAGCCCATCTACAACAACATGAATAAAATCGACTCACCCTCGAGGGTTATCCTCCTTTTTCACGGCGCGGCCAACAAAGGAACGGCTGCTTCCGAGGATCATATTTGCGGCGACATCACTACTTGGTCAGGGTTCCGCAGTGAGACATGGCCAGATGCTTACGGAGGCGAAGTCGGGGGAGACGGCGAAGAGGGATCTGCAAACTACCTTTTTGCCGACGGCCACGTCCAAAATATCCCGGCAAGGGTGGTCAAGCAACGGATCGAAACTGGGGAAGACATTTCCATACTTTACTGATGAAAAGACTCTTCACCGCCTTCGTTCTCCTCTTTTTTGCGGCTCCCCTAGGGGTTTCGGCTGAGACCACGACCATCCTGCTCAGCAACCAGACAAATACCCCCACCCCTGAGGTTAGTACGGGATACACCATCACACCCACGTCCCACGCCGACGTTAATGTGTCTTACGATACGGCTGAGCGCACCTTCTCCATCGGATTCCGTAATGCCAACGACGGGCACCAATTTAATGGAGCAAACGCCATCGTCTACGGCGGGGCTAACCTAATCAGGTCCATACCCTCGACACCCCAATGGTCATTTCTGGGAGAGCCGGGCGATCCCGTGTGGATTCTTCCGGCCGGGCTAACCGGGGCCAACAGTGTCAAATCTCTCTATTTAGGTTTTACCGGGTACGGGGTGCCAACAGGCACTTTCACCGGGAGCGCAGTTGGCCGATTCCAGCTCCGGGTTCACTCTATCGAAAACCTGACTTCCCCAAACCTCGGGGAGTTCTATGGATATGAGACTTCGGGCGGTAACCCCGTCTTCAAGCTCTCGTCCTCGGCCCTGTACGGCAACAGCTATGAGCTTCCCGCCAATGGTCATTCGCACCTCAACCTTGCCTTCACTAGCTCAGGCATGTTCCGGGTGTGGCTCATAGCTCAAGGTACCCTGCAGTCCACCGGAGAAACGGTAACAAGCCAACCCCAACCACTCTACTTCGGCATGGAAGAGTGGCAAATCCCGCCCGCAACCTACAACGATTGGCGCCAAGTCGAGTTTTCTCCGGAGCAAGCCACCGATCCTTCCCTGAGCGGGCCCGAGGCGGACCCTGACTTCGACTCTTTGACCAACCTTGAAGAATACGCCTTCGGAGGC
>CAXMPH010000179.1:0-3428 GCA_964195055.1 uncultured Chthoniobacterales bacterium
TTGATCGACTAGTCGGCGCTGGCGCCGAATGCCCTCTTGGCTAGGCCTCGGGGGCGGTGGGATCAAGTCGCCGAAGGTAGCCGACAGAGAAGATGCCGGTGGCGTGTCCATCGGCCCATTTCGGCTGCCAACCGTAGCCCCCGACGCGTTCGTAGGAGGTGAGATCGAAGCTTGCCGGCGTATGGGTCACCTTGGGTTTGTCGCCCCGCCCCAAGACATCGGGCTCACCATTGCAGACGGCGCAAGGGCAGGCTTGGCGCAGTTCCTTGAGGAGGAGGTAAGTCTCGTGACCATCGTTCCAGGCGATGGCCAGTTGGTGCCCGACAATTTGTAGGTTTTGGATTTGTGGAGTCATGGCTGTGGCTGCGGTCGATCACCGAAAATCGATGTCCCAACCCGAACGAGAGTTGCTCCCTCGCCGATGGCGGGGCGGAAGTCACCACTCATCCCCATGGAAAGTTCCGGTAATTCTACGCCGTGGGTCGACTGCAATTCATCTCGCAATTGGCGCAGAGCTCGAAAAAATGGTCGGGCCTCCTCAGGATTGTCTCCGTAGGGTGCCATGGTCATCAAGCCACGCACGCGGAGGTGGGGTAAGCGGATCAGAGTAGAAAAATTAGCGCTGAGTTCCTCGGGAGTGAAACCATGCTTGGTTGGCTCACCGGATACGTTGACCTCAAGTAGCCCCTCGGCATCGCGTCCCATCTCGCCGGCGATCCGGCTGATGCCTCCGGCTAAGGCCTCGCTGTCGATGCTGTGAAAAAGGGTGAAAAGTGGGAGGGCTTGGCGGATCTTGTTTTTTTGCAAATGACCGATGAAGTGCCAGCTGAGTCCGTTTGGGCAATTTGGAATTTTCTCGCGGGCTTCCTGGACCCGGCTCTCTCCAAAAATTGTCTGTTGGTGAGCTGCTGCCTCGATCACGGCGGCCGCGGGGTGGGTTTTGCTTACTGCTATGAGTTGCACCGAGGAAGGGGCGCGCTTGGCCATGATCGCGGCTTGATCGATCTCTTGACGGACGGCTTCTAGATTGGCGACAAGGTGGCTCATTAGTTTTGCTTATGATTGGACTGCAGACTAGAAATACTAATCGTATCTGACCGATATGCAGCTACTTCTCTTCAAAGTATTCAGCGATTTGGCAGAAACCTCCAGTTTTTCGCAAGCGGCGGAGCACAATGGGGTGACCCAAAGTGCGGTAAGCCAGCAAATCAAAGCTCTCGAAAAACGATTCGAGGTTCGCCTTATTGATCGGGGCAAAAAGAATTTTTCTCTCACCCAAGAGGGACGAATTTTCCTCGGGGCCGCCCGCGAAATCCTAGCTACCTTCGATGGGCTTGAGACCCGCTTGCGGGAGTTGAGCGAGGTGGTCACGGGAAACCTTAGGCTGTCGGCGGTCCTTAGTGTCGGGTTGCACGAACTCCCTCCTTACACCCGACAATTTTCTCGACTCCATCCCCAGGTAAAAATCCAGACCGATTACCTCCGCTCCGCCGAGGTTTACGCTGCGGTGGCTTCGGGTAAATCGGATATCGGTCTGGTTGCTTACCCGGTGGCTCGTCGTGGTTTGGCCGCTGAGGTGCTCTGGCGCGATCGCTTGGTCCTTGTCTGCAGCCCGTCGCACCGTCTGGCTCGGCGGGCTAGGGTTCCTCTGAAGGAGCTGGCCCGAGAAAAGTTTATTGCCTTTCACGCTGACCAACCGACCCGCAAAGCACTTGATCGGGCCCTGCGGACCGCCAAGGTTTCGGTGCGTCCGCAGATGGAATTTGATAACATTGAAACAGTCAAACGTACCGTGGAAATCAGCGATGCTGTAAGTATTCTTCCCGAAACAACCTTGGTCAACGAGCGGCGGGCTGGCTCTCTTATTCCCGTGGAGATTGCGGCGGTGGAGATGTGGCGCCCCGTGGGAGTGATCACCCGCCGTAACCGGGCTGGTTCCATGGCGCAACGAAGCTTTCTTGATCTTCTTCGTGGAGTCAACAGCCGGCCAAAGCTTGCCAAGCTCTGAGTTCCTGTTGGTTTATCAAAGATAGCTAAGGCTTTTTTCCCGACCCTCATGAAACTTTTTACTCCCCTTATCGTCGGGATCGCCACCCTCGTTTGTGCCTGCGCTCAGGAGCAGATCACGGTGCGGCGTGCCCAGACACCTTCTATCACGGTGGTTCCACCCCATCTCGGAGCACGGGCGCCCCGGGTTGCTGCCACCTACAACAGTGTTCCGGTGAATCGTCGGGTCTTAGCTCTGACCTTTGACGATGGCCCGCATCCGAGTCTCACGCCCAAGCTTCTCGATATCCTGCGAGGGCAGGGTGTGAGAGCCACCTTCTTTGTCACGGGACAAAACGTAAAAAGATACCCCGAGATCGCCAGGAGGATTGTTTCCGAAGGTCATGAAATTGCCAACCATACCTGGAGCCACCCTAATTTAACTCAGTTGGGATCGACCAGCTTGCGGCGAGAGATGGATAAAACAACCGAGGCGATTGTCCAGGCCACGGGGAGGAAGCCCATCATCATGCGACCACCTTACGGAGCAATTAATAGCCGAGTTCGTCAGGTGATGCTCCGCGATTACGATTTCGATGTCATCATGTGGTCGGTTGACCCCGAGGATTGGCGGAGGCCCGGTCCATCCGTGATAAGAAAGCGACTGGTTGATGGAGCTACCCCGGGGGGAATCCTGCTGGCCCATGACATTCAGCCCGGCACAATTAAGGCCATGCCTCAGACGATCACTGATCTTAAGGCTCAGGGCTACGGCTTTGTCACGGTGAGCCAGTTAGTGGCGATGAAGAAAAAAGAAATATCTCCCGAGCCCGCGATTGTTGCTTCCCCGGTGAGGAACTGATCGCGCTGGCTCGGTTGTTTCGGCGAGAGCTGCCTTTTTTTCAAGACTTCCCTACCGACCCAGCTTCCTTGCTCCATTGCCCCCGGAGCGAAAATTCTTCCCTTTAGTTCTCTCGCTGGTGAATTTGAAGTTTGGCTATGCATGGCACTTCTCGCCGAATACGAAACATCGTTTTCTATTTGCTGGTGGCAGTTTTCGCTGCTCTCGCCGCCAACTTTAGCATGGGGCCGCCGTGGTTTTCGATCTCTCTCCTAGTTGCTCTCGCCCTTGCCTTTATTCTGCTCGGTCTTGCCTTGATTGGGTTAACCCTCAGGTTGGACGAAGTCAGAGTAGAAAAAGTATTCTTTGTCTTAACTGGTGCCGCCGCGCTTGCAATCCCCCTCTGCGTCATTCTCCACAATCTCGTTTACGGATTACTCATGGTTTGGTTGGGGGAGGGGGTTGGTGATGAGGCCGTCTTTTTCATTTTGGCCCTCTTTGTTTGCCCCGCTTTATTTCTCCTTGGCGCTGGAGGTAGTCTCGTTTTTCTGATCAAGCGGTGGCTTGGTTCAAAGAATAAAGCGGCCTAATTGAGGATAGT
>CAXMPH010000180.1:0-376 GCA_964195055.1 uncultured Chthoniobacterales bacterium
ATTTTCAGCCGCACTTGCTTCGGCTTCATGCTGGAAAATCTCAAATTGCAGAAGCTGACCATGCTCGACTGGGTCCGAGCCCGGAACATCAACTTCCTTGCCGCTCGGCACGTCGCCCTCGTTCTCTCGGTCATCGTTCTGATTGGTTCGATTGGATTGTTCGCCCTCCGAGGAGAGAAAAACTTCGGCATCGACTTCACCGGAGGCGACCTCCTTGTCCTCGGCACTTCCACTGAGGTGCCTTTGGCTGCCGTCCGCGATTCCCTAAAGTCCGCCGGACTGGGAGAGAGCACGATCCAGCAGACCGCCGACGACGGTCGCGAGCTGGTCACAATCAAGAGCCGCTTCAACACCGCCGAAACTATTGTTACCACCC
>CAXMPH010000180.1:387-3420 GCA_964195055.1 uncultured Chthoniobacterales bacterium
ACTGGGTCATCGAACAAAATGACACGGTCGGACCGAGGATCGGCAATGAATTGGCCACCAGCTCCCTCATCGCCATCGTCCTCGGCGTCCTCGGCGTCCTTGTCTATGTCACCCTCCGCTTCGAGTTCTCCTTCGCTCTCGGAGCCATCGTGGCCCTCCTCCACGACGTCATCATCACTATCGGTATCTTTTCTCTGCTGGGGAGGGAACTCAACCTCATCATGGTGGGTGCGGTCCTCACCATTGCCGGTTACTCGATCAACGACACCATTGTTGTCTTCGATCGCATCCGCGAGGGACTCCGGGCCGGGCGCCGTGGCAGCATTGCCGACATCATGAATGCCTGCATCAACGAGACCCTCAGTCGAACCATCCTGACCAGCAGCACCACCCTGCTGGCCACCGCCGCTCTCTTCTTCTTGGGCGGGCCGGTCTTGGCAGACTTTGCTCTCGCCATCATTATTGGAATCGCCGTCGGCACCTATTCTTCGATCTTCGTAGCTGCTCCCGTAGTCCTCTGGTGGTCGAATCGCTCAGGGCGCAATATCAAGCGTGAGGTACTGGGAGATCCCGACAACAGTCCGGCTCAGGCCTAAACCGACTGCTTGGCAAGTCAATTTAAACGATAATTCGTTACTGATTAATTACTAAAAGTATTATTTGACGGCCCCAAGCCACACCCCCTACGATTCAAACCCATAAGCAATGCATAGAAAGGATGTGAATAACTAATGCCCGAAGTCATCGTACGTAAAGGAGAGTCCATTGATCGCGCTATCAAGCGATTGAAGGGGAAGCTAGATTCCGAGGGGATTATGGACGAAGTCCGTCGTCTACGTTCTTTCGAGACACCGACCCAGAAGTCCCGCCGCAAGGCAAAATCCAACGCGAAGCGTGCTAAAATGAAGCACCGCTTCCATATGTCCTGAATAATTCGATTCAACCTCCGCGTATCTTCCTCGCCGGCTGCGGCTACACCGGGGAAAGATGCGCGGACTTTTTTTTAAGCCAAGGCTTTTCGGTCACCGCCCTGGTGTCTTCTCCCGAGTCGGTCCACCGCTTGGCTTCCAAGCCCTACCGCACCCTTGCCGCTAACGCCGCCGACCGGGCAGAGCTCAGCACCATCCTCGAAGGAGAGCCTTCCCCTGACGTCCTCCTTCATTGTCTCAGCGGCAAGAACGGGCGCAACCCCGAGGCCTACCGGCTTACCTACATCGAAACCCTGCGCCACCTCCTCGATATTCTTTCCCCCAAGTTCTGCGTCTTCACCGGAAGCACCTCGGTCTACCCCTGCAACGATGGAAGCGAGGTCGATGAGACCTCCCCGACCGGAGGCACTCCCACCGGCGATATCCTTGTGGAAGCGGAAAGTCTCGCCCTCAAGGCCGGGGGCGCCGCCCTCCGCCTTGGCGGCATCTACGGTCCCGGGCGGGCGCGCTTCATTGCCTCGGCGCGAAGTGGCGAGCCACTCCCCTTTGGATCGCCCGACGCCTCGATTAATTTGATTCACCGGGATGATGCCGCCCGCGCCCTCGTCCATGCGGCGCAGAGCCGGATCACTGGTGTCTACAACGCGGTGGACGACCACCCGACCCGGCGCGATGACCTCGCCCTCGCCATCCGAGAAAATCTTCCGCAAGCCACGGCTCCAGCCAGCCACGATGGACCGACAACCGGGAAACGGGTGAGCAACGCCAAGCTCAAAGCCACCGGGTGGACTCCGCTCTACTCTTCCATCCTCGAGGCCATCCGCCAAGATCCCCAGCTCGATCCAGCCGAGGGCTGAGACTTCCCTCCCGCTACCCTAAGATCTCCCGCAGGGCCTTTGCCAGGGGAAGGCAGATGGGCGAGTCGGCATGGAGGCAAACCGTCTCGGCTTCGACCAACCACTTTCGTCCTCCTTGGATGGTTAAGTGTCCCGTTTCTTTCCAATCCTCAATTCTCTGGGCCGCCTCTGTCGCATCCGAGAGCAAGGCCCCCGGCTCCCCCCGCGGGGCCAGCCTTGCTTCCTCAAGGTAGCTGCGATCGGCAAAAATCTCTCGGAGCAGGGGCACTCCCCTCGCCTCCGCCACCGCCTGCAACAAACCCCCGGCGCCGCAAACCAAAGCGCACCCCTCAGCTTCCGCGTACATCCAGTCGACACAGGCCTCCGCTAGATCAGCCCGCTCATCACACAAATGGTAGAGCGCGCCATGCAGTTTGACATGGCCAAGAAGAGCCCCCTCCGCCTGCACCACCTGACGCAGTGCCCCCACCTGCTCCTCCATCAGACCGATCAGGTCCCGCCTCCCTAGCTCCAAGGCCGCCCGACCGAAATTTTCCCGATCTGGCCAACCAGGATGGGCCCCCGGCTGCACCCCGTGAGCCAAGGCCGCCCGCACCACCCGCCGCATCGTCGCCTTGTCTCCGGCATGGCCTCCACAGGCGATATTGGCGAGATCGACCACCCCCAGCAGAGCCTCGGTGAGATCCTCGGCCTCTCCTTCCCCGAGGTCGCAATTTAGTAGAATTTTCATCGTGTTAAAAATCGGATAGTGCCACCGGGGGGGACTTGGGCCAAGCGGGAGCAAGACCCTTGATCGAGTAAGGCGATCTTGGGATATCCACCCACGGTTGGTCCATCCCTCATCGTCACAATCGGCTGACCCTCACCGGTCACCTGAACCGACCCAATGAGAACTGGCTCACTTAGCATAATCGCCGGGGGTGTCTCCAAGCGAGAACCCTCTAGCCGCACCCCCATGCGATCGCTCCGAGCCGAAGCCCTCCATTCCTCCCTCAAAAATTGTTGCCGTGCTTCCTTGGAAAAGTCATTCCACTGCGGCCCGGGCCAAACTTCCACTTCGACCGAAGGCGGGTAGGCCATCCGTCGGCGGCGACGTTGCCCCACCTGAGACCAGTGCGGACGCTGGGGATCTTCTCGGCAGGAAAGAATGTCCCCCTTCTCGAGAGGTCGCCCCAGACCACTTCGGGCGGAGACAGCGGCACTCCCCAAAATTTCTGGAGCAACCCACCCCCCGGGAGCCGCCAGAT
>CAXMPH010000181.1:0-3419 GCA_964195055.1 uncultured Chthoniobacterales bacterium
TTGGTTATTGTGACCGACGATGCCGAACGCGAGAACGAGGGGGATTTGGTCATGGCCGCTTCAAAATCCACCCCTGAAAAAGTCAATTTCATGGCCAAGCATGGCCGGGGACTCATCTGCGTGCCTTTGAGCGAAGCTCGGGCTAGACAACTTGGCTTGCAGCGGATGGTGGCGCACAACCGTGAGGTTCACCGCACTGATTTTACTGTTTCGGTTGACGCCGCCCAGGGAGTGACTACCGGGATCAGTGCCCGTGATCGGTCCCGTACGATTAGAATTCTGGCGGAAGGTAAGTCGGGACCTCAGGATCTAACCCAACCAGGGCATGTCTTTCCCTTGCAGGCACGTGAGGGTGGGGTATTGCAGCGAGCGGGGCACACCGAAGCGGCGGTCGATCTGGCCAGCTTGGCTGGCCTCGATTCGACGGCGGTCATTTGCGAGATTCTTAAGGACGATGGCGCCATGGCCCGACTGCCTGACCTTCTGAAGTTTCGTCGGAAGCACAAACTAAAGATCTGCTGCATCCGAGATCTCATCGCTTACCGCCGTCGACAGGAGAAGCTAATCGAACGCGAACAGTGCATCAGCCTTCCGACAGACTTCGGCGACTTCGATCTCTATCTTTATCGTTCTCTGATCGACGGGGCCAACCATCTTGCCCTTGTTCGCGGGGAGATTGATCCGGACGCACCGGTGCTGGTCCGGGTTCATAGCGAGTGTTTGACTGGCGATGTCTTTGCTTCCCGCCGCTGCGATTGCGGATCACAACTTCATCAGGCGATGCGTCAAATCGCCGAGCATGGCTCGGGAGTGCTCGTCTACATGAGGCAGGAGGGGCGTGGAATCGGACTTGCCGCCAAAATCCACGCTTACAAACTTCAGGAGGATGGCCTCGACACCGTCGAGGCCAACGAGCGACTAGGATTTCCCATGGATTTGCGGGAATATGGTCTAGGTGCTCAGATCTTATCTGATTTAGGAGTACGCAAGATTCGTCTCCTGACCAACAATCCGCGTAAGATGGTAGGCCTCGCTGGACATGGGTTGGAAATTACGGCGCGCGAGCCGATCAAATCAAAGCCGCATGCCCAAAATGCCCGTTACTTGCAGACGAAAAAGCGCAAGCTAGGACATATTCTCTGATTGCCGTCTCTCTTGTTTTTCTGCCACAAGTAACCATGTCCACTAAGATGCCAACACGTCCTGCCAAGCAGTGGCAGATGTCCACCGTCCCCCGCATTGTCATCGTGGCTAGCGAGTACAACCCAGAATTTGTTCAGGGCTTGGTCAATAACACCTGCAAAGAAATATTTCAGATCAACGACGAGTGCGATATCGAGCTCCTCGGAGCACCGGGGGCGTTTGAAATTCCGGTGGTGGCTGAAATGGTGGCGGCCCAGCGGAAACCGGACATTATTATCGCTTTGGGCCTGATCATGCAGGGAGAAACCAAGCACGCAGAGTTTATCGTTAAGAGCGTGAGTGATGCCTTGCAACAAGTTGCCCTCAAGCACGTCATTCCGGTGATCCACGAAGTTCTTTTGGTCTCCAGTGAAGAGGAAGCGCGAGAGCGCTGCCTGAGCGAGGATCTCAATCGTGGCATCGAGGCTGCTCGTGCGGCGTTCGCTATGATACGGGTCAAGGGACAGCTCAAAAAACAGCCCTCCCTTCGCTGATTGCCAGCGTCTTTTTTGCCGTGCCCAAAGAAAATCGTCGCGAAGCCCGTATCCAGGCTGTTCAGCAGCTCTACGGCGCCGAAATGCGCGGGGTGCTAGTGCTTGGATCTGAAGAAAAATCCGGAACTTTGGTGGGTGATGTCATGGCCCCATTCGCCACTGATTTGCTGGCAATTACGATTGAGCGGCTCACGGAAATCGACGAACTTTTGGGCAACGCCCTGCAAAACTGGAGTCTGCAGCGCCTCGGCGCAGTTGATCGTGCTGTTCTGCGTCTTGCCGTGGCGGAGATGTTAGCCCGCCCAGACATCCCCGCGGCTGTCACTATTAATGAGGCGATCGAGATGGCACGGAGTCTCGCCTCGACTGAATCGGCGCGTTTCGCTAATGGAGTGCTCGATCGGGTACGCCGAGAAATAGGCCGAGCTTCTCACGGTGTCTCCTGATCATGGCTATGGGATTCTTGCGCAGTATCGCGGAAAAGTTCCGTGGGCGACCCGTCGACTGGGATGAGCTAGAGGCACTGCTGCTCCAGGCGGATCTGGGGGTTAAGACAACGATGCAGCTAGTCACCTCACTGCAGGAGGTGACGGGATTTTCCGCCGTGGCCAGTCAGGTGGAACGCGAGGCGCGTGAGGAATTAACGAAACTTTTGCCCCCAACCCTTCCCCCGCTCTTGCCCTTACCTGGGCGACCTCGGGTCGTTCTCGTGGTGGGGGTCAATGGTACCGGCAAAACAACATCGATGGCCAAGCTAGCCTCATTGCTGCGCCGAGGAAGACACTCTGTCATCTTGGCGGCGGGAGACACTTTTCGTGCCGCGGCAATTGAGCAGCTTGTTGCCTGGGGAGAGAAGTTGGATGTCCCGGTGGTGCGGGGAGCTTACCAAGGAGATCCGGCAGCGGTTTGTTACGAAGCCTATGAAGAGGCGGAGCGTACCAAGACCGACTTTCTTCTTTGCGACACGGCAGGCCGCCTTCATACCAAGCACAATTTGATGGAGGAATTGTCCAAAATTAAGCGGGTCTTGGGGCGCCGTGACCCCGAGAGTCCTCACGAAGTCTTCATTGTACTTGATGCCACCACCGGATCGAATGCCTTGGAGCAGGCGAGGCAGTTTCAGGAGGTTTGTGGCTTGACCGGGGCTATCCTGACTAAGCTCGACGGGAGTGGAAGGGGAGGGACCGCTGTGGCCCTCCAGCAGGAGCTTGGGGTGCCAGTACGTTTCCTCGGTACGGGAGAAAGGGAAAATGACTTCGCTTATTTTGACCCGCGCAAATTTTCAGCGGAGATGATGTGAGATATTTAGCTCCCTAGAACTCTATCTTGTCTAAGGACTCATCGAAAAAAGAACAGCTTGGCCCGCCGTAGATCGCCCGGGCGGTAGCCAAGTACTTTTTGCTTTGCTGACTATCACCCGCCTTTTTAGCCATGACGGCCCCGATGTAATACCAGGCGGGGTGAAAGCCCTGAGCGAGTTTCTTGGCCTCCTCCAGCTGATCCAGTTTGACGAGGCAGAGGATCATCTGGAAGCGCAGTTCCTCATTGCGGGGATCACGCCGGTTGACTGAGCGGAAATGTTCTAATGCTTCGGGGTAGTTGCCCTCAATAAATTGCAATTCGCCAAGGTTATAGGTGGCCACGAGGTAGAGGGGGTCTTGCCTGACAATGGACTGAAAAATTTCACGAGCCTCCTCAAGACGCCCCAGTTTGATGTAAATGACCCCCTTTAAGTTCTCCGCG
>CAXMPH010000182.1:0-3396 GCA_964195055.1 uncultured Chthoniobacterales bacterium
ATTTAATTCGTTAATATTCAGGCTTAAGCTGCCCTAGGCAAGCCTCGCTATCCGCCAAGAGCTTAGCCCTCGGTCAAAATTTGCAAATTTCGAGTGACTCTTTTGTCCGTGTCCTCGGGTCCCATCGGGATTAGTTGTACCAGGACGCCTTGTCAATCGAGCTTATGCTTTCACAAAAACAGCCCTTGATACTCCGCTTTGCTGATGCCGACCCAGCCGGGGTTGTTTTCTACCCTCGAGCCATCGCCATCGCCCACGATGCGGTGGAGGATCTTATCCGTGCTTCGACCTTGGGCTGGGCGGCATGGTTCGCTTCGCCAATCCATGTCATCCCCTTGCGCCAAGCGGAGGCTGAGTTCTTCCGCCCAATGCGACCTGGGCAAGAATTAACCACCCGCGCCGCGGTGGAAAATCTGGGCAGAACCTCAGTAACTTTTCTTGTCGAATTTTTCGATAAGTCCGGGCAAGCCTCAGCGCGTGTCCGGACAACTCATGTGCTGGTGGACAAGGCAACAGGCCAACCTATTCCGCTAACCGAAGATATCCGGTCAGCCCTGTTGAGCGGGTAATCTGAGACTTCCGCTAAAGGATTCCACCGTGGGGAACTTCAGTGCCGGGGAGTTCGGACTACCTTGCCAAGAGCATTGCGGTGGACCACCCCTACTTCTACCGAAACCGGTCGAGCAAAAGCCGGAAAAATTTCTAGCGCCTCGGTGGCTTGCCCTGCCGCCGCGGCATTGGAGACAAGCAGAGACAGAACAAAGCCATTGCGTTGGTCGGGCCGAGCTTGAAGGCAAACGTCGCCACCGGTTACCCGATCCTGGACAGCCCTCTCTAAGGCCCCCAAGTCAACCAGCTCACCGCGGATTTTTACCAAATCGTCGATCCGTCCCAAGACGCGAATCTCCCGCCCTCGCACTTCAGCCCGGTCGCTGCTGCGCAGCCACCCATCACTGCTTTTGGGGTCTTCCCACCGCGATGACCCATCCTCGGAAAAGACCAACCATCCGGTGAGTAAAGAGGCTCCCCTCAGCTCCAAGACACCGGTTGCGGCGGATCGAGCCGTTAGATGAGAAAGGAGTGGGAGCCAGTCAAGGTGGCCGGCCTCGGGCAAAGCGGTGGCGACCTGAGAGGCCGCTTCGGTCAGTCCGTAGCTGGGAAGCAGCGGCCACCCCAGATGATCCCCCCTAAGCCTGAGTGCCTCGGGGAGGGGGCCTCCTCCGACCACGGCGGCACGCAGACTCCTTGGAGCACGGACTCCCGCCTCAACCAGATCCTGCACCTGGGTCGGCACAAGGGAGGTCAATGTCGCTCCGCACTCGCTAGCTAGCTGGGCAAAATCCGGCGCATCCCAGCGTCGAAAACTCTTCAGCCGAGTCCCCGACAAAGCAGCCCGAACTACCATGCCGAAGCCTCCAGCATGAAAGAGTGGTAAAGGATTGATCCACACGTCCTTGCTGGTAACAGCCAGCTGGTGGAGAGCCGCCTGGGCACTCGCCTCAACCGCATCCCGGGAGAGAGCGATTATCTTGAGGGTGCCACCAGTTCCACTACTGGCGAGCCAGACATGGCGGGGAAGGTCTGGAAATTTGGCAGCGAGCACGCTTTCTCGCCAGGCCACGGGCAGCCGTGGGTTGAGCAAAAGGAAACCTCCGCCCTCAGACCATGGAGGTGGTGTCTCCCGGTAGAGGTGGTGGCCTCGGAGCATGACACTAAATATGGCGAGGGCACTCCGCCGCCTCAAGCTTGGCCGCTCGTCCCCCAATCAAGTGTCCTGGCCAAAAAAATCTTAAGCTGCCCGACCACAGCAACTCTTAAACTTTTTTCCGCTGCCGCAGGGACACGACTCGTTGCGACCGACCTTGGGGATATCACGACGAATCGGCAGTTCCATCTTGAACTCTGGTGCTTCACTCCCGGGAGGAGGGAGTGAGGGAGAACTCTCCCTCCTAGCCCCATCCGGCGACTCACCGCCGGACAGCTTCTGCTTCACTTGGGAAAGAAAAGTCTCAAAAGAGGCCAAGTTTGTCGTGCTTCGGAAAAGATTGCCTAGGACCTCACTGCGGATTCGGTCCATCAATTCAACGAACATCTTGTAGGCCTCGCTTTTGTACTCAACCAAGGGGTCTTTCTGCCCGTAAGCTCGTAGGTAGACCGCCTCGCGAAGTCCGTCCATGGCGTAGAGGTGCTCTTGCCAGAGCCGATCGATGGCGTTGAGGATAATGTAGCGCTCGAGCATCTTCAAAGCATCCGCTTGCTCGTGACCCGACTTCAACTCGTAAGCCGCTTTGATTTTCTCGACAAGGAAACGACCATTTTCTACGGCGCTGCGCGTCTCCAGCTGGGCCGAGTCTTTTTTCATCCCCAGCGGGAAGGTCTGGTTGACCCACTGGAGGAGGCCCTCGTAATCCGAGGCACCGTCCTCTCCGGGAGCGAGAAGATCCTCCACTTTTTTGGGAACAATTTCATCAATGACCTCGTAAACCATGGCGCGAGGGTTTTCCGTCTCGATCACCTCGTTGCGGTAGCCATAGACGACCCCGCGCTGCTGGTTCATCACGTCATCGAATTCCAGAGTGCGCTTGCGGACCATGTAGTTCCGCTGCTCCACCCGCTTCTGGGCCGTCTCCACGCTCCGGTTCAGCCAAGGGTGCTCCAGTTCCTCGCCCTCCTCCATGCCGAAGCGCTCCATGATCTTGGTCATGCGATCAGCCGCTCCGAAATTGCGCATAAGGTCATCCTCAAAGCTGACAAAAAACTGAGAACTACCCGGGTCGCCTTGGCGGGCACAACGTCCTCGCAACTGGCGGTCAATGCGCCGGGACTCATGGCGCTCGGTACCGATGACGTGCAGTCCCCCGTGCTCCTGAACTAACGAGCCCAGCTTGATGTCGGTGCCACGCCCCGCCATGTTGGTCGAGATGGTCACGGTGCCAGACTGGCCCGCCCGCGAAACAATCTCAGCCTCCTGAAGATGGAATTTGGCGTTGAGAACATTGTGAGGAATTTTTTCACGCTTGAGCATACGGCTGAGCAGCTCCGAGGACTCGACGCTAGCGGTCCCAACCAAAACCGGCTGTTGGGTCGCATGCCGCTTCTTGATCTCCACGATGACCGCGTTGTACTTCTCTCGGCGGGTCTTGTAGATGCTGTCATTGGAGTCCTGACGCTCCACCGTGCGATTGGTCGGGATGACGAGCACGTCTAATCCATAAATATCATGGAACTCATTGGCCTCGGTTTCCGCGGTGCCAGTCATGCCTGCCAGTTTTTCGTAGAGACGGAAGTAGTTTTGAATGGTGATGGTGGCGTAGGTCTGCGTCTCACGCTCAACCTCGACATGCTCCTTTGCTTCGACGGCTTGGTGGAGGCCATCGGACCAACGGCGTCCGGCCA
>CAXMPH010000183.1:0-3371 GCA_964195055.1 uncultured Chthoniobacterales bacterium
GTCGCCAAGGGAGAGGGTAACCTCGTGCGTATCGGTCTGGAACTGCCCAAAGCCGGGATAGAAATCGGTGACGCTCCCCGCCGGAGGGAACCCTACCAGTGAGTCCTCTTGGAAATAGGAAATCTGAGCGCCAGTGTCGAAGAACATCCGGTAGTCGCTGCCGCCAACGTTAGCTGTGACGATGGGAACACCCATAAACTCGTCTAGGTGGACGTGCTGGCCGTCATGCGACAATTCGACGGTGGAAACAGTGAGTCTGCCGCCCGCAGTGTCGAGGAGGTGGTCGAAGCGACCAAGGATATCCGCGCCGAGAAGACCGGAGCACTCAACCCCGACATGGTCTGAGAGCGTCGAGGCAGTAAGCCCAAAATAGCTCGAACTGATACTGAACTGCTCCTCGGCAATCAGCAGCCCATCGACGGCTCCAAAGCTTGTGGTTGCGCCTGTGTCGAATAGCCACAAATGTCCCTCTAGCCTGACGAATAGGTGACCATGATTGAAAATGAGTGGCAGTGTCGTCATTGAATTTTGATTCCTATTTCCGAACGTGAAAGCCTAACCACGCGGGACGTTGCCCCCGGAGTTGGCTGTGTCGGCTGGTTCGGCTTTTTATTTCTCAGTCTACCCATATGTTTTTAGAGACACTAATAACTCTGCCCTGATAATCGAACTTAGCAAGCAGACCGCGGCCAAGCGCAGCCCTCCGAACGGCGGTGTCCCCGTTAATAGGCGCCACCCCGTTACAGCGGAAAAAGAAGTCGAAAAGTATTACTCTGGGAAACTTTTGAGTAGCCCCCAAGCATCTCCGGCGAGAAACGGCCTACGCGGTAGATAAAGAGATCGATTGCCCAATCAGTAAACTGGGCGGGGAAGGCCATAGCCGTAGCGTTGGATGGCCCCCGCAGGGATGAGGTTTACATCCTTAATGAGACAGGACCTGAAAGTCATAAGTCATTTTGTACTAAACGGTCTGGTTAAAGTTGGTACACCAAAAACGATAACTAAGCGGGGCGGGACGAACCCCCATTGATGCTACGTTGGGGAGGCTCCTATCAGCCGAGAAGGCAGCCTCGAATCTTCTCCTGCCCATTTTCCCTGCCGCTTAGGAAAGTTTCCCCATAGTCCCGGGAAAGCCATCCTCTCCAGTCTTAGGAGAACGCTTCTCCCAGCCATTAATCATCGGCCGAAAGGTCTCCACTTTGCCCAACCATGGAAGCGGAGGACTTGAACGATCGGCTCCCCTCGGGCCAAGATCATCTTTGCCATGCCACTCCTGATTAAAAACGCTGATATCGTCAACCCCGACAGCCGCTACACCGCGGATATTTTCTGTCAGGACGAAACCATCACTCGGATCGATCAGAACATCTCCGCCCCAGACGGAACCGAAGTCATCGATGCCACCGGCAAGTACGTCTTTCCCGGCTTCATCGACCCCCATACCCACATTTACCTGCCCTTCATGGGCACCGTTTCTAAAGATACCTACGAAACAGGCACTCAGGCGGCTCTGGTTGGAGGAACCACCACAATTTTTGAGATGGTCTGTCCAACCCACGAGATGGAACCAGCCGAGGGATTCGCCCTCTGGCAATCGAAAGCCGAGGGGCTGGCCTGCTGTGATTATACCTTCCACATGGGAGTCACCCGGTTCGATACCGCTTCGGCCAATCAACTCCGCCAGATCGTTGAGCAGGGTGTCGGGAGTTTCAAAATCTTCCTTGCCTACAAAGGGGCCTTTGGCCTGGGTGACGCCGAACTCTGGCAGACCCTCAAGCTGGCCAAAGAGCTCGGGGTCATCGTCACGGCGCACTGCGAGAACGAAACTCTGGTGGCCAAGATGCAAGAGGAACTGCTGGCGGCCGGGCGCACCGGACCGGAGGCCCATCACGAAAGCCGCCCTCCGCAGGTGGAGGCGGAGGGGGTGCACCACCTCATGTCCTTCGCCGCCCTGACCGGCGCCCAGACCTACATCGTCCACCTCAGCTGCCAGGAGGCCCTCGACGAAGCCATCGCCGCCCGACGGCGGGGGGTCAAAGTCTGGGTCGAGACCCTCATTCAATACCTTCTCCTCGATAAGTCCTATGCCGAGAAGCCAGACTTTGAGGGTGCCAAGTACGTCATGTCGCCCCCTCTTCGCCATGCCTCGAATCAGGACGTTCTCTGGGACGGGTTGGCCAGTGGGTTGGTCAATACAGTGGGAACTGACCATGCCCCCTTTGACTTCAAAGACCAAAAGCCGATGGGGAAGGACGACTTCAGCAAGATCCCTAACGGAATCCCCTCGATCGAAGATAGGATCAACCTCCTCTACACCTATGGCGTCGCGCGTGGCCGCCTCTCCCTCCAGCAGCTGGTTGCGGTGGCCAGCACCAATGCGGCCAAAATCTTCGACCTCTACCCACGCAAGGGCATCATCCAAACGGGAGCCGATGCCGACCTTGTCATCTACGATCCCACTTACCGCGGCAAACTCTCGGCCAAGACCCAGACACAGAACATCGACTACAACGCCTTCGAAGGCTGGGCCATCGAAGGGCGTCCTTCCCTCGTTACGGTGCGGGGAGAAGTCGCGGTGCGCGACGGAAAGTTTTGCGGGACGGTCGGCCGCGGTCGTTTCCTCAAGCGCCAGCCCTCCCATTTCTAAGTTGGGGAGATCAAACTCCTCTGCCGCGGAGAATTCAGGACTTACCTCTGCGGTCTCGGGAGAGAAGAACACAAAAGGAGGGGACGAAGACTACCGCGATGCAGGTCGAAGCCAGCATGCCGCTGGCCACGGTGAGACCGAGCATCTTGCGGGCGGTGGCTCCCGCCCCGCTGGCCAGGATCAAAGGGAGGGCACCGAGGATGAAAGTCACCGAGGTCATGACGATCGGGCGAAAGCGGGAGCGGGCCGCCGCCACCGCGGCCTCTCTACGATCGAGGCCACTGGCATGTCCCTCCCGGAACATTTCGACGATAAGGATGGCATTCTTGGCTGAGAGGGCAATGAGGAGGACCAGGCCTATCTGAACGTAGATGTTGTTCGACATCCCCGGAATCTGGAGCACCGCCACGGTGCCGAGGAGAGCCAGAGGAACCGCTAGGATTACCGCCAAGGGGATGACCCAGCTCTCGTACTGGCCACAGAGGACGAAGTAGACAAGGACAAGGGACATTCCAAAAATGAGCAGGGAGGCAGATCCGGCCAACTTTTCTTGGTAGGCCAAGGTGGTCCACTGGTAGGACATCCCCTGGGGAAGGATCTTCTCGGCCAAATCCTCCAGCAACTTGATAGCTTGGCCAGAGCTGAAACCGACGTTGGCCCCACCAACAATGGCCGCGGTGGGGAAGAGGTTATAAAATGAAGCCACCGCGGGGCCAACGGAGGA
>CAXMPH010000184.1:0-3352 GCA_964195055.1 uncultured Chthoniobacterales bacterium
CCGCTGGTAAAATGGGATTATGATTCGTCCGTTCGCCTGCTGGCTTTTTCTTTTTCTTGCTGGGTCTCTTTCGGCACAAGTTTACCAAGGTGAGAAGTTGGTCGAAGCGTCCCTCCTCGCCGAGACGACCGCCATCATTCCTGGCCAACCTTTCCGCCTCGGCCTTCACCTGCGGATGGCTCCCGGATGGCATACTTACTGGAAAAACGCCGGTGATGCCGGACTCCCAACAACCCTAGATCTCGAACTGCCCGCCGGATTCGAGGCCACCTCGATGGCTTGGCCTCTCCCTCACCGCATCATCGAACCGGGCGACATCGAGGTCTACGCCTACAAGGACGAAACACTTCTTTTCGTTACCATCACTCCGCCGGCCACAGCCACGGGCAATGTCACGATCCGAGCTAAGTCGACATGGCTAGTCTGCGAAGAAGTTTGCATTCCCGGAGAGACTGACCTCGAACTCACCTTGCCCGTCGCCGATACCGCCAAAGCAGCCAACACGGTACTTTTTCAGAAGTTTCTGGCCCAGCTGCCTTCCGAGCAGGCCCCACCCTTCCAGGCTATCTGGACGGCAACCCCAACGGGGTGGAATCTCGGTCTCGAGGGAGTGACCGAAGCCGATCAAGCCGACTTTTTCCCTTATGACTTCGGAGAACAGTGGGTTGATCATACGGCACCATCTAAAATCCTTCAAGGGGCAGCCAACCTGACCATTCCTGTCGCTAACTCAGCTTTGGTGCGAGGAATCATCCTCTTGGAAAATGGGGAAAGAAAAGGGTGGATCGTTGAGAGCAAGGTGGAGGCCGGTCGAGCAAATTCCCCGCTTTGGACTTACCTTTTCTTCGGATTCCTCGGCGGCATCATCCTCAACCTCATGCCTTGCGTCCTTCCGGTCATCTCACTGAAAATTTTTGGTTTCATCCACCAAGCCGGTGACTCGCGCGCTAGCATTCTCAGACATGGCTTGGCTTTCACTGGTGGCATCTTTGTTTGGTTTCTTGGCCTTGCCGCCGTCATTATCGCGCTCAAAGCAAGCGGCAGCGAGGTAAGCTGGGCCTTCCAATTCCAGAACCCCTGGTTCAATTTTGTTATCGGGGCGATTGTCTTTCTTTTTGCCCTCAATCTTTTCGGCGTCTTCGAGATCATCTTACCGGGTCGGGCTGCCACCGGAATCGCCCATGCTGGGAGCCATGGCGGCTTGGGGGGATCTTTCGCTCAAGGAATCCTCGCCACCCTGCTGGCGACCCCATGCACCGCCCCATTTCTCGGTACCGCCCTCGGCTTTGCCTTCGGCCAGACTTCGGCAGTCATTGCCGCGATGTTCGCTTCGATTGCCGCCGGCATGAGCGCCCCCTACATTCTCCTCTCCGCTCAGCCGGGATGGATGAAGTTTCTCCCTAAGCCAGGAGCATGGATGGAAAGACTCCGGCAATTTATGGGATTCCCCCTTGCCGCCACCCTGATCTGGTTGCTTTTTGTCATTGGACAACAGCGCGGATCTGAAGCCGTAATTTGGGCCTTGGCCACCTACCTCCTTCTTGGTCTATCCGCTTGGCTTTATGGAACCTTTCTTGGTCCTTTGGATTCGGGCCGGACTAGGTTCCTCGCTTTCTTGGGCATTCTTCTCTCCCTGACCGTCGGTCTAGGATACTTCGCTGGGGATCTCTTCGCCCGAGCCGCGGCAGGGCAAAGCTCCACCCAAAACAATCCGGATGGCATTCCTTGGGTTCCTTACTCGGAAGAGGCACTGCAAAAACTACTGGCTGAAAATAAGCCCGTCTTTCTCGATTTCACCGCCGATTGGTGCATCACCTGTAAATACAACGAGGCATCCTCTATTAACACGGAAGCGGTCCGCCAAGCCTTCGAAAAAGGAGGGATCGTTGCCATGAAGGCGGACTGGACCAACAGCAACCCGGCCATCACCAAGAAACTGGCTGAATTTGACAGAGTTGGAGTTCCCTTTTACCTCTTTTATGGTCCTGAGGGTCAAGACGACCCAGTCATTCTCCCGGAACTACTGACCGAGAATATCGTTCTCCGCGTCCTTAGTACTGATTAATTTGGCAACTCTTCCAACCAGACCGCCTTGGCTTCCTCGGCAACCGACCAACTCATCTATGAAACAAAATCTCGCTCTACTCATTGCTCTCTCATTCTTTGTTACCTCCGCTATCGGGGCACCCGAGGTCGGCCAACCAGCCCCCCCATTCACTTTGACCGACTCCCATGGCACAAAACGCAGCCTCGCCGATTTCAAGGGCAAGATTGTTGTGCTGGAGTGGCTCAACCATGGATGCCCGTTTGTCGCCCCCCATTACCAAGGAGGAAACATGCAGATGTTGCAGAAAAAATACACCGAACAAGATGTGGTCTGGCTTTCGGTGGTCTCCTCGGCTCCTGGCAAACAGGGTCAAATGAGTGCGGAGGCAACCAATGAGACAACCTCAGAAAAAGAGGCTGCCCCCACCGCGGTACTCCTCGATGAGAACGGCACCGTCGGCCGTCTCTACGATGCCAAAGTGACCCCAGAGTTCTTCATCATCGATCCTGAGGGCGTCCTCGTCTACAGTGGTGCCATTGACGACTTCAAGTCGACCAGTCCGGATAAGAGCGAGGCCAAAAACTATCTCGCCCAAGGACTTGACCAAATCATGGCAGGCAAAGAAATCTCCGTGCCCCAGACAAGGGCCTACGGTTGTGGCATTAAATACTAGGAGCGAAAAACATCTGATTAAGCCCAGCCGCACCTGAACAAACGACGGTCTTTGGCATCACGGGATAGTTAAGACCATCCCCGGCTTCAACTTGGTCGGGTCGGAAAAAACGTGTTTGTTTGCCTCCGCGATCCTCGGCCAGCTGTTCGGTTTCTTGTAAAATTTCTTGGCGATGCTGACCAAGGTATCCCCGCTGACCACGGTATAGCTTTGAGGGGAGGCCACCGGTGCCGCGGCGGGAACGGCTCCTGTACCTCGATAGACCGGGAGAGCACGCCGGACCTCAACCTCAGGTTCCGGGGACACCGGAGTGGCCGCTCTCACGGGAACGGGAGGGGGGGTGGCGGCCACCACCATCGCGGGCGTGGGAGTCGGCACTGGGGTCATGCGCAGGAGCGGTCTTGTTGCCTGGCTGCGCAATTGGGTCAACTGCTGACGCAATTTGAGATTCTCATTCTTCAACCGCGCCCCTTCTTTAGCCGGAAGCATGGCCCCATCCGCCAACTCGTCTACCGTCATACAGCGCCCCGTGGGCTTGACAGGCGTCCTCGATCACGAATAGATCGTGATCGGCTGCCAGGTCGACAAGCTCGTCCATGGGCGCGGGGCGGCCGTACAGGTGGACCGGGATG
>CAXMPH010000185.1:0-251 GCA_964195055.1 uncultured Chthoniobacterales bacterium
GCTTACCGCCTTGCTCATTGCCGAGTCGGGAGACCTCTCCAAGAAAGTAACGATCAGACCAGAGGACACCGCGGCAGCTCCGACCAAGCTTTACTTGAAATCGGGTCAGACCTACACCCGCAATGACCTGCTGACCGCTCTTCTAGTAAAAAGCCCAAACGATGTCGCTTGTGCCCTCGCCCGAGACAATGCCGGCAGCGTGACCGCTTTTGTTCAAAAGATGAATCAACGGGCCAAGTTGATGGGAGCCA